>NZ_JBVHXY010000007.1:0-221938 GCF_055569215.1 Kitasatospora sp. NPDC029312
ACATTCCGAACCCGGAAGCTAAGCCTCATAGCGCCGATGGTACTGCAGGGGGGACCCTGTGGGAGAGTAGGACGCCGCCGAACAATTCTTCTGAAAAGGCCCTGCCCGGGTTACCGGGCGGGGCCTTTTCGCGTTTCCGGGACCGACGGCTCCGGCTCGGTCGCCCGCTGAGCCGCTCACCCGCTGAGCCGCTGAGCCGGACTGAGATGAGCTACGAGAAAGCTACGACGAGCTACGGCGAAAGAATCTTGCCCGGCGATGTCGAGACGCCGTGGCCGGCTCCGTCCCCGGGGTGAACGCGGCCACAATGGGTCGCAACAGCACCGAGGGAGAAGCACGATGGCCAAGTACCTGCTGCTCAAGCACTACCGGGGCGCCCCGAGCGCGGTCAACTGCGTGCCGATGGACCAGTGGACGCCGGAGGAGGTCACGGCGCACGTGAAGTACATGCAGGACTTCGCGGCGCGGCTGGAGCAGACCGGTGAGTTCGTCGACGGCCAGGCGGTCGCGCCCGAGGGGACGTGGGTCCGGTACGACGGTGAGGGGCGTCCGCCGGTCACCGACGGCCCGTTCGCCGAGACCAAGGACCTCATCGCCGGCTGGATGGTGATCGACGTCGACAGCTACGAGCGAGCCGTCGAGCTGGCCGGAGAGCTGTCGGCGGCCCCCGGGGCCGGCGGGAAGCCGATCCACGAATGGCTGGAGCTGCGGCCGTTCCTGGCGCACCCGCCCACCATCACGGAGTGACCGTCCCGATGGACGAGGCACTGATCCGGAGCCTCACCCCGGGCGTGCTCGGCGTCCTCGTCCGCCGCGGAGCAGACTTCGCGGCGGCCGAGGACGCCGTCCAGGAGGCCTTGATCGAGGCGGTGCGCGCTTGGCGGACCGATCCGCCGAGGGACCCCAAGGGCTGGCTGGTCACCGTCGCCTGGCGCAAGTTCCTGGACGCGACCCGGGCGGACACCGCCCGCCGCCGGCGTGAGGACCTCCTCGACCAGGAGCCGGCGCCCGGTCCCGCGACCGAGGTGGACGACACGCTCCAGCTCTACTTCCTGTGCGCCCACCCGTCGTTGACGCCGTCGTCCGCCGTCGCCCTCACCCTCCGGGCGATCGGTGGACTGACCACCCGCCAGATCGCGCAGGCCTATCTGGTCCCGGAGGCGACCATGGCCCAGCGCATCAGCCGGGCCAAGCGCACCGTGGCCGGTGTGCGCTTCGACCAGCCGGGCGATGTCGCCACCGTGCTGCGGGTCCTGTACCTGGTGTTCAACGAGGGGTACTCCGGCGACGTCGACCTCGCCGCCGAGGCGATCCGGTTGACCCGGCAGTTGGCGGCGGCGATCGACCACCCCGAGGTGGCCGGCCTGCTCGCCCTGATGCTGCTGCACCACGCCCGGCGGGCCGGGCGGATCGCGCCGGACGGAAGCCTGGTGCCGCTCGCCGAACAGGACCGCCGCCGGTGGGACACCGCGCTGATCGCCGAGGGCGTCGACATCCTGCAGGCGGCGCTGGTTCGCGACCGGCTGGGCGAGTTCCAGGCCCAGGCCGCCATCGCGGCGCTGCACGCCGATGCGCCCACGGCCGAGGAGACCGACTGGGTGCAGATCGTGGAGTGGTACGACGAACTCGTGCGGCTGACCGACAGCCCGGTCGCCCGGCTCAACCGCGCGGTCGCGGTGGGCGAGGCCGACGGGGCACGTGCCGGGCTGGCGGCGCTCGCGGAGGTGGACGGTTCGCTGCCCCGTTACACCGCGGTGTCGGCGTACCTCTATGAGCGCGACGGCGATCCGGCCACGGCGGCCCGACTGTACGCGGAGGCGGCGCACAAGGCGTCCAACCTGGCGGAGCGGGACTACCTGATGCGGCAGGCCGCCCGGTTGAACGCCCGCCGCGACGCCTGACCCGTCCTGGGCGGCGCCCGACGGCGGCGCCCGACCCCGACGGGTCGACTCACAGGCGGCCGGCGGCCTTCAGCGCCAGGTAGGCGTCCGCCAGCGCCGGGGCGATCCGGCTCGGCGGGGCGTCGAGGACGGTGACGCCGTGGCGGCTGAGCCGGTCGGCGGTGGCGCGCCGCTCGGCGCGGGTCTGCTCGGCGGCGGCCGCGCCGTAGACGGCCTCCAGGGTGCCGCGTCCGGCGGCGAGGACGTCCAGGTGCGGGTCGGCGACCGAGGCGAGGAGGACCTCGTGGCGCTTGGTGAGCAGCGGCAGCAGCGGGCGCAGACCGTCCTCGACCGGGGCCGCGTCCAGGCCCGTGAGCAGGACGACCAGTGAGCGGTGCGGCGCCATCCGGAGGGCCGTGGAGACGAGCGAGCGCATGTCGGTCTCGTGCAGGGCGGGCTCCAGGCCGGCCATCGCGTTGGTGAAGGCGGGCAGGATCTCGTGGGGCGAGCTGCCGATCACCGCCGCGCGCTTGCGGGCGTCGTGGGCGAGCAGGTCGACCCGGTCTCCGGCGCGGGTGGCGAGGGCGGTGAGCAGCAGGGCGGCGTCGAGGGCGGCGTCCAGTCGCGGAGCGTCGCCGACCCGGCCGGCCGAGGTGCGGCCGGTGTCGAGGACGACGAGGATGTGCCGGTCGCGTTCGGGCCGCCAGGTGCGGACCGCGACGGTGTTGCGGCGGGCGGTGGCGCGCCAGTCGATGGAGCGGACGTCGTCGCCGGGCAGGTACTCGCGCAGTGAGTCGAATTCGGTGCCCTGGCCCCGGGTCAGCACGGAGGTGCGGCCGTCGAGTTCGCGCAGCCGGGCAAGTCGGGAGGGCAGGTGCTTGCGGCTGGTGAACGGCGGCAGGGCGCGGACCGTCCAGGGGACGTGGTGGGAGCCCTGGCGGCCGGCCAGGCCGAGCGGGCCGAGGGAACGGACCGTCACCCGGTGGGCGTGGTGGTCGCCGCGGCGGCTGGGGGTGAGGACGGAGGCCGCCCGGCGGCGTTCGCCGGCGGGGACGGTGAGGGCGTGCCGTGACGCGGTCTCGGCGGTGCCCGGGCGCCACGCGGAGGGGGCCCAGGCGTCGCGGACCAGGGCCCGGAGCGGCCGTGCGGCGGGGTTGGTGACGGTCAGTTCGACGGTGGCGGACTCGCCGAGCCGGACGGTGGTGTCGCCGCCGCGGGCGATCCGCAGGCTGCGGACGGGGGCGGCGAGCACCAGGTCGACCAGGACGGCGAGCAGGACCGCGCCGGTGACGAGTCCGATTCCGGCCCAGGAGGGCAGCAACAGGCCCACGACGAGCGCGCCGAGTGCGGCGAGCAGGGCGGTTCGCCCGGTGAGGGCCATGCGGATGCGCTCCTTCGGAAGCCCGTGATTTCGGAAGCCCGTGCGGTGGTATGCCCGTGGGTCGTAAAACCCCGGTCTCGGCGGCCCGTGGGCCGGGGACCGGGACGCCGTCCACGGGCGGTGGGTCAGCGGGGGGCGGGCGTCTGCGCCAGGACGGCCTGGATGACGGAGTCGGCGGTGACGCCCTCCATCTCGGCCTCGGCCCGCAGCGCGACGCGGTGCCGCAGCGTGGGCAGGGCGAGCGCCTTCACGTCGTCCGGGGTGACGTAGTCGCGTCCGGCCAGCCAGGCCCAGGCGCGTGAGGCAGCGAGCAGGGCGGTGGCGCCGCGCGGGGAGACGCCGATGGACAGCGACGGGGACTGCCGGGTGGCCCGGCAGAGGTCGACGATGTAGGCGAGGACCTCGGGGGAGACGGTCAGCCCGGCGATCTGCTCGCGGGCGGCCGCGAGGTGCTCGGGGCCGGCGACCGGTCGGACGCCGGCGGCGGCGAGGTCGCGGGGGTCGAAGCCGGCGGCGTGCCGGGAGAGGACCTGGAACTCCTGGTCGCGGTCGGGCAGCGGAAGGACCAGCTTGAGCAGGAAGCGGTCCAGCTGGGCCTCGGGCAGTGGGTAGGTGCCCTCGTACTCGACCGGGTTCTGGGTCGCGGCGACCAGGAAGGGGACGGGCAGCGGCCGCGGTTCGCCGTCCACGGTGACCTGCCGCTCCTCCATGGCCTCCAGCAGGGCGGCCTGGGTCTTGGGCGGGGTGCGGTTGATCTCGTCGGCGAGCAGCAGGTTGGTGAAGACCGGGCCGGGCTGGAAGGAGAACTCGGCGGTGCGGGCGTCGTAGACCAGCGAACCGGTGACGTCGCCGGGCATCAGGTCGGGGGTGAACTGGATCCGCTTGGTCTCCAGGCTGAGCGCCGTGGACAGGGTGCGGACCAGCAGGGTCTTGGCGACGCCGGGGACGCCCTCGAGCAGCACGTGGCCGCCGCAGAGCAGTGCCACGACGAGGCCGGTGACGGCGGCGTCCTGGCCGACCACGGCCTTGCCGATCTCGGTGCGCAGGGCGGTCAGCGCCGCGCGGGGGTCGGTGGCGGGGGTAGCGGGTGCCGTGGCGGGGGCGATGCGGAGCTGGGCGGTTGCCTGTTCGGTCACGGGTTCCGTACCTGCCTTTCGAGGGCGTCGAGATCGTCGGCGAGCCGCAGCAGCGCGGCGTCGTCGGTCGGGGGCGGGCCGTACAGCAGGGCCCGGACGTCCCCGGCGGGGCGTGTGGGGAGGCGGTCGGCCACGGCCGCGCAGAGGGCTTCGGGGTCGGGCGCGCCGGCCTGGAGGGTGACGCCCAGGGCGGGGGCGAGTCTGTGGGCGGTGGAGCGGCGCAGGGCCTCGGCGGCGCGGCCGCGGGCCTTGGCGCGTCGGTAGAGCCGGGCGCGGCCCTCGGTGGTCTCGGCGGCGCGCACCACTACGGGCAGGTTCTCGCTGACCACCGGGCCGAGCCGCCGGGCGCGCCAGAGCGCGGCCAGCACGGCGGCGATGGCGAGTTGGTAGAAGGCCCAGTGCCAGGCCTGGGGGAGGTAGTCGTCGAAGGTCTTGGTACGGGTGCCCTCGGCCAGTGGGGCGGCGTAGTCGGGCAGGTGCCAGGTGAGGCGGGGCTGTGAGCCGAGCAGGCCGAGTGCCAGTGAGGCGTTGCCGTCCTTGGCGAGTTCGCCGTTGTCGAGGAAGCTGCCGCTGCCCAGGACGATGACGTCGCCGTAGTCGGTGGGCGTGCTGACCAGCGGGTAGCCGTGGCCGCGCGGGTAGCAGCCCTCGCCGCGGCTGCCGCTCGTGTAGAGCATGCCGCCGGTCGTGGCGCTGCCGGCCCGGAGGGCCTCGGTGAGTGAGCAGGCCGCCGGGGTGCTGCGGACGGGGGCGTACGGGATGCCGCCGTCCTCGTCGGTGGTGCGGATGCCGGGAGCGAGCGCGGTGAGGGCGGCCGGGCCGGGGGCGATCAGGACCAGCCGCCTGTGGTGGGCGGCGGCGATGGCGCGCAGCTGGGCCTTGTCGAGCAGGTCGGGTTCGGGCAGCACCAGGGTGTCGGCGCCGCCGGTCGTGGTCGCGGGGTCGGTGGTGAGGTCGGTCCTGAGGCCCTGCTGTTCGAGGAGCGCGACCACGGCGTGGGCGCCGTCGGAGTCGTAGGAGCGCGGGTCGGTCGGCGGGTACCGGTGGTCCCGGCCGAGGGCGGCGACGCAGACGGCGCCGATCAGCAGGGCCGCGAGGAAGGCCAGGTACCAGCGGGCGCGGCGCAGCAGGCCGCGGCCGGTGGGGGCGAGGCTGGTCGGCGCGGGGCCGGCGGCGGGCCGTTCGGCGGCGGCAGGAGCGGGGGCGGTGCCGGTCATGCCGCTCCTCCCGTGGTCGGGGCGCTGGTCGGGGCGGCGGACGCGGCGCTGTTCGGAGCCGAGTCCGGGCCGGCGGCCTGGGCGAGGGCGGGGCGGGCGCGTTCCAGGGCGCGGTCGAGGTCCAGCAGCAGCTGGTACGCGGCCTGGTCGGCGGCGCGGTCGCCGTAGGCGATGTCGTCGAAGGTGCGGGCGGCGGCGGTGAGCGCGGCGGCGTGCTCGGGCAGGGCGCGGCCGGCCTCGGCGGCGGCCTCGTCGGCGGTGCGGCCGGGCCGGGTGTCGAGCAGGGTGCGTTCCTCCAGGGCGCGGACGAGTGCGCGCATCTGCTCGCGGACGGCTTCGGCCCAGCGCCCGGCGGCGGCGTGCCCGGCGGCGTCCGCCCGGTGCTGCGCGGCGCTGCGCGGGCCGTGGCCGCCGTACACGCCGAGGGCGGTGCGGGCGGAGCGCTTGGGGGCGCCGAGGCGCCACCAGAGGGCGGCGGCGATCAGCACGGCGACGATCAGGAACAGCACCACGCCGGTGGTGCCGTCGGTGCCGTCGCCGGAGAGGCTTTCGAGCGCGCCGTTGAGGTGGTCCCAGAACCAGTCGGTGATCCGCTCCAGGAGGGTCGGGTCGTGCTTGTGGTACTCGGCGTTCAGCAGCTCCTCGCGGGCGGCGTCGCGGGCCGGGTCACGCGGAACGGTGACCGGTGCGCCGGCGGCGAGGAGCCTGTCCCCCCAGATGGGCATCCGGCTCAGCGCCTCGCCGAGCTCTGGTCGGCCTGGCCGTTCCGGCCGGTGCCGTGCTGCTCGGGCGTGCCTGCGGCGCGGGTCAGCTCGATGTCCAGGGCCTCGCGGCGGATCCGCTGGTCGATGTAGACCAGCACGCCGACGGCGGCCGTGAACGGGGTGGTGAGCGCGGAGGCGATGATCCCGGCGATCGCGACCACGACCAGCATGCCGACGGACTGGTTGCCGTCGTCCAGACGGTCGACGCTGCCGAAGCCGAGCACCAGGCCGATGAACCGGGCCGGTATCAGGAGGACCATCCCGATCACCGCGGACAGCACCTTGCTCAGCAGCACGATGCCGAAGATCCGCCACCAGGAGCCGCGGACCAGTCGCCGCGAGCGCGACAGCGCCGTCCGCACGCCCTGCTTCTCCAGCATCAGCGCGGGGGCGGCCAGGCTGTAGCGGATCAGCAGCCAGACGGCGACCGGGACGGTCAGCAGGCCGACGAACGCCAGCAGGGCCTCCGTCCCGGGCGTGCCCGAGCCGCCGGCCTGGTAGCCGAACAGCGGGGCGAAGCCGAGCAGCAGCACGCCGGAGCTCATCAGGGTGGTCAGCACGGTGAGCCCGAGCAGCTGCAGCAGCCGCGGGCGGGCGTCGCGCCAGGCGTCCCCGGCGGTCACCGGCCGGCCGAGGACGGCCCGGCTGACCACCACGGTGAGCAGCGCGGTGGCGAACGCGTTGAGCAGCAGCATGATCGGCAGCCGGGCCAGCAGGGTGAGCAGCTGGGTGGAGGCGCCGGTCTTGCCGTTGACCAGCAGCTGGGCGGCGATCGCGCCGGCCTGATCGATCACGGCGATGCCGAGCGAGAGGGTGAGGGCGGTGCGCCAGTGCCGGCGGACGGTGGTGACGGCCCCGTCGAGCAGTTCGCCGACGGCGAGCGGGCGCAGCGGGATGACCCCGGGCCGGGGGCTGGTCGCGGCGCCCCAGCCGTACGGGCTCCGGTCGCGGGGTGGCTGCCCGCCGTGGGCCGTCTGCCCGCCGTGGTCCGTGTGTCCGCCCCAGGCGGGCTGTCCGGGGGCGGCGCTCCAGCCGGGGCCGGCCTGCGGTGGGGCCGACGGTCCGGGCACGGCGGCCGGCGCGTCGGCCGGGGGCCGGGCGCCGTCGCGGGGTGGCTCGGACGAGCTGGGCGAGGCCCAGCCCGGAGTGTCGGTCATCACTGCTCCTCGGAGGGGCGTCAGGGGCGCGACTCCGGAGCGGATCTTCCGCCCGCGCGCGGTGCCCATCGTGCCATGGGGTCCGGACAGGCCCCAGGGGTATCCGGTCGCTGATCGGCATCGGGGCGTTCCGGGAGCTCGTGTGGCTGGTTCGAGATCGTTCGGAGGGGCTCCGGCGGGGGGTATTCGCCTGGTTTGGCCGAAATGCACCGGTCGGCGAGTTGGCCGTTGTGGAGCATTGGCACTGCTGTGCGGCAGGTCACAATCCGGTAATGAGAAGATGGACGCATGAAGGGACGCGTCCTCGTCGTTGATGACGACTCCGCACTGGCCGAGATGCTCGGCATCGTGTTGCGTGGTGAGGGTTTTGAGCCGTTTTTCGTCGCCGACGGGGACAAGGCGCTAGCCGCGTTCCGGGAGACCAAGCCCGACTTGGTGTTGCTCGACCTGATGCTGCCCGGCCGGGACGGCATCGACGTGTGCCGGCAGATCCGGGCGGAGTCCGGTGTCCCGATCGTCATGCTGACCGCGAAGACCGACACGGTCGACGTCGTGGTGGGCCTGGAGTCCGGCGCCGACGACTACGTCACCAAGCCGTTCAAGCCCAAGGAGCTGGTGGCCCGGGTGCGTGCCCGGCTCCGCCGCGCCGAGGAGCCCACCCCCGAGCAGCTGACCATCGGCGACCTGGTGATCGACGTGGCCGGCCACTCGGTGAAGCGGGACGGCCGCAGCATCCCGCTGACCCCGCTGGAGTTCGACCTGCTGGTCGCGCTGGCCCGCAAGCCCTGGCAGGTGTTCACGCGCGAGGTGCTCCTGGAGCAGGTCTGGGGCTACCGCCACGCGGCGGACACCCGGCTGGTCAACGTGCACGTCCAGCGACTGCGCTCCAAGATCGAGAAGGACCCGGAGCGCCCCGAGATCGTGGTGACCGTCCGCGGCGTCGGCTACAAGGCCGGACCCAGCTGACGTGACCGACCGGGCCGACGACACCCCGCCGGGTACCGCGACCGGCGGGACGGGGGCCGTGCGCGGGGACGTGCTGAGTTCGACCACCCGCCGCCGTCGCGGCCCTTCCGGAGTCTTCGGCCTGATGAAGCGTCAGTTCCGCCGCCCCGCGCGCCGGGCGGCCGCGCTGTACCGTCGCTCGATCCAGCTGCGCGTGGTCGCGGTGTCCCTGCTGGCGTCCATCGCGGTGGTCCTGGTGCTGGGCGTGGTCGTGGTGGCGCAGGTGCGCACCGGCCTGCTCGACACCAAGATCGACGCTGCCCGCGCCCAGGCCCGGATCGGCTTCCAGGTCGAGCAGAAGAAGATCGACGAGGCCCGCGACCTCAAGCTGCGCAACACCGCCGACCCGACCACCGAGGAGACCGGCACCTGGCTGCTGCGGCAGGTCAACGACCTCGCCGCGAGCGGGCAGACGGTCTACTCGGTGATCGCGATGGCCCCCGGCACCGGTGCCGTCGTCCCGGACACGGCCGGATTCGCGCCGCGCTACTCCGGTGACATCCAGCCCAGCAGCGTCCCGGACACCCTGCGGGCCAAGCTCTTCGACGAGCCCGCCCAGATGTTCGACCAGCCGACCCGGATCCACCGCTCGCCCGAGAGCGGCGGCAAGAGCGAGCCCGGCCTCGCCCTCGGCATGCAGTTCGTCGGCCCGGCCGGCACCAGCTACCAGCTGTTCTACGTGTTCTCCTTCGGCCAGGAGACCGACACCCTCAACCTGATCACCGGGACCCTGGCGACCGCCGGTGTGTTCGTGGTGATCCTGATGGGCGGCATCGCCTGGGTCGTGGTGCGCCAGGTCGTCACCCCGGTGCGGATGGCCGCCGGCATCTCCGAGCGGCTCGCCGACGGGCACCTGGAGGAGCGGATGAAGGTGACCGGGACGGACGACATCGCCCGTCTCGGCGAGTCCTTCAACCGGATGGCCAACGCCCTCCAGGCGCAGATCCGGCAGCTGGAGGAGCTGTCCCGGGTCCAGCGGCGCTTCGTCTCGGACGTCTCGCACGAACTGCGCACCCCGCTGACGACGGTCCGGATGGCCGCCGACCTGATCTACGACAGCCGCGAGGACCTGGACCCGATGGCGGCCCGCTCGGCCGAGCTGCTCCAGGGCCAGCTGGACCGCTTCGAGTCGCTGCTGGCCGACCTGCTGGAGATCAGCCGCTTCGACGCGGGCGCCGCCATCCTGGACGCCGAGCCCGTCGACCTGCGCGAGATCGTCGGCCGGGTGGTGGAGGCCGCCGACCCGCTGGCCCAGGCCAAGGGCAGTGCGATCGTGATCCGCGGCGACGGCGAGCCGGTGGTGGCCGAGGTGGACTCCCGCCGGATCGAGCGCATCCTGCGCAACCTGGTGGTCAACGCGCTGGAGCACGGCGAGGGCCGCGACGTGGTGGTCCGGCTGGGTTCGGCCGACGGCGCGGTCGCCGTCGGCGTGCGCGACTACGGCATCGGCCTCAAGCCGGGCGAGGCCTCCCGGGTGTTCCACCGCTTCTGGCGGGCGGACCCGTCCCGGGTGCGCACCACCGGCGGCACCGGCCTCGGCCTGTCCATCGCGGTCGAGGACGCCCACCTGCACGGCGGCTGGCTCCAGGCCTGGGGCGAGCCCGGCGGCGGCTCGCACTTCCGGCTGACCCTGCCGCGCACCCGCGGCGGCGAGATCAGCCGGGCACCGTTCCGGCTGGAGCCGGAGGACTCCCGCAACAACCGGGGCCTGGGGGCCTACGGCACGCCGTACCGGCGGGCCATCGCCCCGGCCGGTTCGACCGCGATGACGGCCGCCGAGGAGCAGGCCGAGACGCCGGAGGGGCCCGGCAGTGGACTGGGCAGCGGGCTCGGCGGGGTACTGGACATCGGCCCCGGGCTGGGCCGGCGCGGTCTGCCCGAGGGCCCGCGCTCGGACCCCTCGGACGTGTGGACCGCGGGGGCCGGTTACGGCGTCACCGGGGCCCAGATCATGGTGGACCCGACGCCGGGGCGGCCGTCGGTGGCACAACGGACGGCGGAGCCGGACATGACGGGCGGGACGGACCTGGAGGGGTCGCAGCGTGCGAAGGACGAGCAGCAGGACTGAGCCACGGCTCACGGCGGTGGCCGGCGCGGTGCTCGGTGCCCTGGTGGCGAGCGGCTGCGCGGCCATGCCGGACTCCGGCGGCATCACCAAGGTGGAGCTCTCCCAGGGGTCGGCCGACAAGAACCTGCAGGCCAGGGTCTACCCGGTGGCGCCCGGCAAGGGCGCCAAGCCGCGGGAGCTGCTGACCGGCTTCCTGGACGCGGTGACCGCCGACGAGGGGTACGACACCGCGCGCAAGTACCTCACCGACAGCGCCGCCGCGAGCTGGAACCCGGAGGCGAGCATCCAGGTGCTCGCCAGCACGACCATCAAGGAGCCCGGTCAGCCGGTCTCCGACGCCGACACCACGACCTCCGAGACGGTGACCGGGCAGATGGTCGCCACGGTCGACGCGAAGCACTCGTACCTGCCGGTCGCGGGACCGAACAACAACGCCTCCTCCGACTTCACCTTCGTGCGGGAGAAGGACGGCGAGTGGCGCATCGACAAGCTGCCGCCCGGCGTGATCATGAACGAGACCAACTTCCGGAACAGCTTCCGGCAGGTCGAGCGCTACTTCTACACCGCACCGGACCCGTCCGCCGGCAACGGCGGCCAGGAGGTGCTGGTCGCCGACCCGATCTACCTGCGACGCCGGATAGACCCGCTGACCGCGGCCGCCAAGGCGCTGGTCGCCGGGCCCTCGGACTGGCTCTCGCCGGTGGTCCGGACGGCCTTCCCGGCCGGTGCCTCCGTCGACAAGGTCGGCATCGACGACGGCCGGACCGCCCACGTGCAGCTCGGTGCCGCGGACCTCGGCGAGCCGACGGCCTGCCGCCGGATGGCCACCCAGCTCTTCTACACCCTCGCCGACCAGGGCAAGGGACAGGTCGAGCGGCTGGAGCTGAAGGGCCAACGCGGCTCCTGCACGGCCAGCCGCACCGACGCGCCGCCCACCGGCCCGGGTGCCCTGACCGCCCAGACGTCCGTCCAGTACTACCAGCGCTCCGACAACGGCGTCCTGATGGCGACGGACGACGGCCGCACCGGGGATCCGGTGCACGGCGTGCTCGGCAAGCCGCAGCCGAGCCCGGCCGCCCAGCCGGGCGCCGTCGCGGTCAGCCGGGACGGCGCCTGGGCCGCCGCGGTCAGCGCGGACGGCCACCAGCTCTACTCGGTGGCGCTGTCGGACAGCACCGTGGCGATGCCCGAGCCGGTGCTCACCTCACCGATGAAGACCGACGGCAAGGACGACGGCCTCGCCTCGCCGAGCTGGGACGGCCGCGGCGACCTGTGGGTGGTGGACCGCAATCCGCAGGGCCCCCGGGTGGTCATGGTCCGCGGCAACAAGTCGTACACCGTGCCGGTCGACGGGCTGACCGGGCAGACGGTGCAGGCGCTGCGGATCTCCTCGGACGGCACCCGGATCGCCCTGGTGGTCAAGTCCCCCGGTGTCGCGACCAGTTCACTGATGTTCGGCCTGGTGGTGCACGGCGGAACGCCGGCCGCGCCGACCGCGAGGATCACCGGACTGCGCCGGGCGGCGCCCTCGCTCACCGACGTGGCCTCGGTGTCCTGGGCGGAGAGCGACCAACTGCTGGTCCTCGGCAACGAGGCCGACCGCCCCAAGCAGCTGTACTACATCAGCACCGACGGCTCGCAGAGCACGGACAGTCAGCTGCAGGGCGGCCTCGGCATGCTGAGCGTCTCGGCCGCCGAGTCCCGGGGGGACAGCCTGGTGCCGGCGCCGCCGGTGCTCGCGGTGGCCGAGGGCAAGGTCTACCGGCTGGTCAACAACCAGTGGCGGGAGGCCCAGCTGCTGGACCGGGCCCGCTCCTTCTTCTACGCGGGCTGACGGGTCCGCCCCGGCTTGCGGTTCCCACGCCGGCTGACGCGGGATCCGGCGCGCCCCGGTTGGTCAGCCGCCCGGCCGCACCGCGGTGGCCGCGACCGTGGCGGCCGCCCGGGCCGGCAGACCGGCGTCGGCCAGCGCCCTGGCGGCCTCGGCGAGGCTCGCCCCAGTGGTCACCAGGTCGTCCACCAGCACTGGCTGACGGCCGGCCAGGCCGCGCCGGGCGCGCGGCAGGACGGTGAGCGCGCCGTGCAGGTTGCGCCGCCGCTCGGCCGCGTTCAGCCCGGTCTGGTCGGCGACCGGACGGGCGTGCCGCAGCAGCGGCGCGGCCCGGGCGTCCAGGCCGGCCCGGCGCAGCGAGCGGGCGGCGGCCCCGGCCAGCCGCAGCGTCGGGTCGTGGCCGCGGGCACGGACCGCCGCGCGGGTCGAGGGCATCGGGACCAGCAGCAGCGGCGCGGCCCCGGCCCTGGCCCCCAGCGCGGAGCGCACCGCCCGTCCGAGTGCCTCGCCGAGCGGGCCGACCAGCCGCAGCGCGCCGCGTTCCTTGTGCGCCAGCAGCAACTGCCGGACCGGGTCGGTGTAGGGGGCGGCGGCGTGTGCCCACGGCAGCAGGGTCGGGCCGGGCCGGGCGGTGGCCAGCGTGTGCCGGCAGGCCGGGCAGAGCTGGGTCCGCTCGGTGCCGCAGCCCGCGCAGTCGGCGGGGAGGAGGACGTCCAACAGCCCCGACAGTGCGTGGGCGAAGGGCGTGCGGGCGGAGGGCGGACGGGCGGGCGTGGGCGACGGGGGCACGGCTGCTCCTGGCGGCGGCAGGCACGGAGAGTCAGCAAAGGATGCGCCGTATGGGGGGCGTTGTCCAGGTATTTACCGCTACTTCACCCGCAGGAGGGTAGACAGGGTGCAACAGTTGACCGCCCGCCCACAGTGTCGGCTTCCGGCCATCCTTTCGCCTGGGGAGGCGAAAACCCTCCGTGAGGTGTTCGATAAGGCTCCAGGGGGTTTCAACCGTCCCTGATGGGGAGGAAGTGAGATGAGGGCCAGACGTTCCCGCCGCTGGCGGCGGGGCGGGGGGCCGGCAGTGGATGGGCTGGTCCAGCTGGAGCTCAGTCCGGTCCGGTAGCACCCGGATCGGCGTCAGCACGAGGGATCGGAGTTCTGCGTGGACATCGTCGTCAAGGGCCGCAAGACCGAGGTGCCCAAGAGGTTCCGCGAGCACGTGGCCGAGAAGCTGGAGAAGGTCCAGAAGTTCGACGGCAAGGTGATCAGCCTCGACGTCGAGGTGTCCAAGGAGCACAACCCGCGGCAGGCCGACCGGTGCGACCGCGTGGAGATCACTCTTCGTAGCCGTGGTCCGGTCATCCGGGCCGAAGCCGCCGCCGCCGACCCGTACGCGGCGCTCGACCTGGCCTCGGCGAAGCTCGACGCGCAGCTGCGCAAGTCCGCGGACCGGCGTCGGGTGCACAAGGGCGGCGCGAACGGCCGCACCCCCATCAGCGTCGCCGAGGCGACTGCGGCCCTGGCCGCGCTGCCGTCGACGACCGCGACGGAGGGCGAGGCCAACGGAGCCGTCCGCAAGACCATGATGGGATCCCTGGAAGTGGAGGGCGAAGGCCCGCTGGTGGTCCGGGAGAAGACGCACTCGGCCGCCCCCATGGCGCTGGACCAGGCGCTCTACGAGATGGAGCTGGTCGGCCACGACTTCTACCTCTTCGTGGAGAAGGACAGCGGCCTGCCGAGCGTCGTGTACCGCCGGCACGGCTACCACTACGGTGTCATCCACGTGCAGCCCGACATGGCGGCCGGTGTGGCCAGCGGCGCGGGCGGCGCGATCGGTCGGTCCGACGACGAGGACTGACGACGAGGACCGACCGTCCGAGCAGTGACGCGGTGGTGACCCCGGCGGCAGCGGCCGCCGGGGTCACGGGCGTTTCACGGCGGTCCGGATCGCGGGCCGGACCGCGATCCGGAGCGGGCGCGGGGGCACGGCCGCCGCAGTGCGACGGGTGGCGCGGCGGGACGGGTTCGAACGGTGCTCCGACGCCCTGGGGTCGAGGGGTCACCCGAAGCGGGCGAATCGGCGGCGGAGGGTGACCGCCGCGGCGGCGGAGCGTGGAATGATTGGCGCACGACGACCCGCGAAGGGGGAGGAGCGGATGGGGGATCACTTCGGGCTGGGGCCCGCTGGGGGGCCTGGCGCCAGACTGCCGCAGGGCCCGGACGAGGAGCCCGCGTACGCGCCGCACCGGGGTGAGCCGATCCGCGTGCTGGTGGTGGACGACCACGCGCTGTTCCGTCGGGGGCTGGAGATCGTGCTCGCGGAGGAGCCGGACATCAAGGTCGTCGGCGAGGCCGGGGACGGTGCCGAGGCGGTGCTGAAGGCCGCCGACCTGCTGCCCGACATCATCCTCATGGATGTCCGGATGCCGCGCCGCAGCGGGATCGAGGCCTGCACGGCGATCAAGGACGTGGCACCCAGCACCAAGATCATCATGCTGACGATAAGCGACGAGGAGGCCGACCTCTACGAGGCGATCAAGGCGGGGGCCACCGGCTACCTGCTCAAGGAGATCTCCACCGACGAGGTCGCCACCGCGATCCGCGCGGTCGCCGACGGGCAGTCGCAGATCAGCCCGTCGATGGCCTCCAAACTGCTCACCGAGTTCAAGTCGATGATCCAGCGCCGCTCCGACGACCGTGACCTGGTGCCCGCGCCCCGGCTCACCGACCGGGAGCTGGAGGTGCTCAAGCTGGTGGCGACCGGGATGAACAACCGGGAGATCGCCAAGGAGCTGTTCATCAGCGAGAACACCGTGAAGAACCACGTGCGCAACATCCTGGAGAAGCTCCAACTGCACTCCAGGATGGAGGCCGTGGTGTACGCGATGCGGGAGAAGATCCTCGAAATAGGGTGAGCCGGGGGCCGTCAGTCGGCGAGCAGCTTCTCCAGGGCCGGGCGCAGCCGCTCGTCGGGCAGCGCCTCGACCCGCACGGTGTCGCAGCCGACCCAGGCGGCGGCCTCGCGCAGCGCGGTGGCCAGCGCCCCGAGGTGCCGGGCGCCGGACGCCCGGTCGTCGGCCAGCGAGACCTGGCGGGCGACCAGGGTGCGCCCCTCCCGCGCCGGGTCGACCCGGCCGACCAGCCGGCCGCCGCTCAGCAGCGGCATCGCGAAGTAGCCGTGCACCCGCTTGTGCTTGGGCGTGTAGGCCTCCAGCCGGTGCGTCATGCCGAAGATCCGCTCGGTGCGGGCGCGGTCCCAGATCAGCGAGTCGAACGGCGAGAGCAGCGTGGTGCGGTGGCGACCGCGCGGGGCCGGGTCCAGTGCGGCCGGATCGGCCCAGGCGGCGGCCGTGCCGCCGTCCGGGCCCCAGCCGGCCACCGCGACCGGGACCAGCCCGCTGTCCGCGAGCACCGGGTCCAACTCCTCGCCGCGCAGCCGGTGGTAGTCCAGCAGGTCGGCCCGGGTGGCCACGCCGAGCGCGGCGCCGGCCTGGGCGATCAGGGTGCGCACGCACTCGCGGTCGGACCGGTCCTGGCCGAACAGGGCCTCGGGGACGGCCTGTTCGGCCAGCGCGTAGACGCGCTTCCAGCTCCGGCGCTCGGTGCAGACCACGTCGCCGAAGGCCAGCGCCCGTTCGACCGCGATCTTGGTATCGGACCAGTCCCACCACTCGGCGGTCCGCTTCGCCCCGCCGAGCTCGGTGGAGGTCGACGGCCCCTCGGCGCGCAGCTTGTCGAGCACGGCGCGGTACGTCTCGGGCGAGACCTGGTGGCCCCAGAGGTGGCCGCGGTCGCGGTAGCGGCGGCGCCGGAAGGCGAACAGCGGCCACTCCTCGATCGGCAGGATGCAGGCTGCGTGCGACCAGTACTCGAAGCTCGTGCCCGCGCCCCAGTACGCCGCCTCGACGGCCGGGCGGCCGACCGGGCCGAGCCGGGCGTACGGCACCAGCTCGTGGGAGCGGGCCAGCACCGAGATGGTGTCCAGCTGGACGGCACCCAGGTGCCGCAGCACCCCGCGCACCCCGGCCCGGCGGTCCGGCGCGCCCAGCAGACCCTGGGCGCGCAGGGCGATCCGACGGGCCTCGTCGGCGCCCAGGACGGTGACGGGGGCGGGAGTGGGAGCTGCGGCGGTCATGCCGGCGAGCGTAGTCCGGGACACCGACAACGGGCCCGGCCCGGTTCTCGGACCGGTGCCGGTCAGCCTCGCCCGGCCGCCGGCCCGGCCCGGCCCCGCCCGCCGGCGCCGCGCCCGTTCAGTCCAGGTCGGACGGGAGGAGCGAGGCGACCCAGCAGTCACGGAACACTCCGCGCTGGTCCGCGTAGGAGCGCAGGGTGCCCTCGAAGCGGTAGCCGACCCGCTCGGCGACCGCGCGCGAGCCGTCGTTGCCGACGTAGGCGAGCCACTGGAGCCGCCGCAGGCCGAGGTCGGTGAGCGCCCAGCGGGCGACCGCGCGGGCCGCCTCGACGGTGTAGCCGCGGCCGCGCTGCTCATCGGCCGTCCACCAACCGACCGAGGCGGTGCCCGGGTCGGCGGCGAAGCGGACGACCGCCTGGGTGCCGACCAGCCGCCCGGTGTCGCGCTCGACCACGCACCAGATGAACTCGCTGTCCTTGGACAGGCCCTCGGGGGCCAGGGTGCGGACGAAGAATTCCGCGTCCTCGCGCCGGTAGGGGATCGGCACGACCGTCCAGCGCTGGATCTCCTCGTCCTGGCAGGCCGCGAAGATCGCGTCGATGTCGGACTCCTGCGGGGCCCGCAGGAGCAGGCGGTCGGTGGCGAGGGTGGGCAGTCCTCGGCGACGTTCTTCCGTGGGCGGATTATTTCGCCGAATGAGGAACGCGGGCATCCGAATATGCGGCCAACTCCCGGCCGGCTCGACCGTTTTGTCCCGGTGGACGGTGCTATCGGTTCATGTGCTCGGGCGGGTGACACGGGAATACGGTGCTGACGCACCTCCCGGCGCGTTGGACTCCTCGCATACGATGGCCCGTGCGGTGGGGTGGACCCGCCGTGCAGTCGTCCAGTGCCAATACAGGCAAGGAGCCCGCTCAAGTGTCCGTCTTCGACAAGATCCTGCGCGCCGGCGAAGGCAAGATCCTTCGCAAGCTGCAGCGGATTGCTGCCCAGGTCAACTCCATCGAAGAGGACTTCGTCAACCTCACCGACGCCGAGCTGCGTGCGCTGACCGACGAGTACAAGCAGCGGCTCGTCGACGGCGAGACCCTGGACGACATCCTCCCCGAGGCGTTCGCCACCGTCCGGGAGGCCGCCAAGCGCGTGCTCGGCCAGCGGCACTACGACGTCCAGCTGATGGGCGGCGCGGCCCTGCACCTCGGCTACGTCGCCGAGATGCGCACCGGTGAGGGCAAGACCCTCGTCGGCACCCTGCCCGCGTACCTGAACGCGCTGACCGGCAAGGGCGTCCACCTGATCACCGTCAACGACTACCTCGCCGAGCGCGACTCGGAGTGGATGGGCCGGGTGCACCGCTTCCTCGGCCTCGAAGTCGGGGTGATCCTGGGCAGCATGACGCCCGCCGAGCGCAAGCGCCAGTACGCGATGGACATCACGTACGGCACGAACAACGAGTTCGGCTTCGACTACCTGCGCGACAACATGGCCTGGTCGAAGGACGAACTCGTCCAGCGCGGCCACAACTTCGCCGTCGTCGACGAGGTCGACTCGATCCTCATCGACGAGGCCCGCACGCCGCTGATCATCTCCGGCCCGGCCGACCAGGCGACCAAGTGGTACGCCGACTTCGCCAAGCTGGTGATGCGCCTGAAGATCGACCGCGACTACGAGGTCGACGAGAAGAAGCGCACCGTCGGCATCCTGGAGGAGGGCGTCACCCGGGTCGAGGACTACCTCGGCATCGACAACCTCTACGAGTCGGTGAACACCCCGCTCGTCGGCTTCCTGAACAACGCCATCAAGGCCAAGGAGCTGTACAAGAAGGACAAGGACTACGTCGTCATGAACGACGAAGTCATGATCGTCGACGAGCACACCGGCCGCATCCTGGCCGGCCGCCGCTACAACGAGGGCATGCACCAGGCGATCGAGGCCAAGGAGGGGGTGGAGGTCCAGAACGAGAACCAGACCCTGGCCACCATCACCCTGCAGAACTTCTTCCGCCTGTACGACAAGCTCGCGGGCATGACCGGTACCGGCACCACCGAGGCCGCCGAGTTCCACCAGATCTACAAGCTCGGCGTCGTGCCGATCCCGACCAACAAGCCGCCGCTGCGCATCGACCAGCCCGACCTGATCTACAAGTCGGAGCCCGCCAAGTTCGCCGCCGTGGTCGAGGACATCGCCGAGAAGCACGAGAAGGGCCAGCCGGTGCTGGTCGGCACCGTGTCGGTCGAGAAGTCCGAGTACCTGTCGCAGGAGCTGCGCAAGCGCGGCATCCCGCACGAGGTGCTGAACGCCAAGCACCACGAGCGCGAGGCGCAGATCGTCGCGCAGGCCGGCCGCAAGGGCGCCGTCACCGTCGCCACCAACATGGCCGGTCGTGGTACCGACATCATGCTGGGCGGCAACGCCGACCACCTGGCCGCCGCCGAGCTGGCGCAGCGCGGCATCACCCCGACGGACACCCCGGAGGAGTACGAGGCCGCCTTCCCGGCCGCGCTGGAGAAGGCCAAGGCCTCGGTCAAGGCCGAGCAGGACGAGGTCAAGGAGGCCGGCGGCCTCTACGTCCTCGGCACCGAGCGGCACGAGTCCCGCCGGATCGACAACCAGCTGCGCGGCCGTTCCGGCCGGCAGGGCGACCCGGGCGAGTCCCGCTTCTACCTGTCGCTGGGCGACGACCTGATGCGCCTGTTCAAGGCCGGCATGGTCGAGCGCGTGCTCTCGATGGCCAACGTGCCCGAGGACGTGCCGATCGAGTCCAAGATGGTCACCCGCGCGATCGCCTCCGCGCAGACCCAGGTCGAGCAGCAGAACTTCGAGATCCGCAAGAACGTCCTCAAGTACGACGAGGTGCTCAACCGGCAGCGCGAGGTCATCTACGGCGAGCGCCGCCGCGTGCTGGAGGGCGAGGACCTGCAGGAGCAGGTCGGCCACTTCATGGACGACACCGTCGAGGCCTACGTCAAGGCGGCCACCAGCGAGGGCTTCGAGGACGACTGGGACCTGGACAAGCTCTGGTCCGCGCTCAAGCAGCTCTACCCGATCACCCTCGACCTGGAGGAGCTGGAGGAGGAGGCCGGCGGCAGCGCCGGGCTGACCCCCGAGTTCCTGACCAAGGCCATCCAGGAGGACATTCAGGCCCAGTACGGCGCCCGCGAGGACCAGCTCGGCTCGGAGATCATGCGCGAGCTGGAGCGCCGGGTCGTCCTGTCGGTGCTGGACCGCCGCTGGCGCGAGCACCTCTACGAGATGGACTACCTCCAGGAGGGCATCGGCCTGCGGGCCATGGCGCAGCGCGACCCACTGGTCGAGTACCAGCGCGAGGGCTTCGACATGTTCACCGCGATGATGGAGGGCATCAAGGAGGAGTCCGTCGGCTACCTGTTCAACCTGGAGGTCCAGGTCGAGCAGCAGGTCGAGGAGGTCCCGGTCGAGGACGCCCAGGTGGTGCTCGACAAGCTGGAGAAGGACGCCGCCCGCCCGGAGATCAAGGCGAAGGGCCTGGAGGCCCCGAAGCCGCAGCGGCTGCACTACACGGCTCCCTCGGACGAGATCGGCGGCGGTGTGATCGAGGGCGACTTCGAGGACCTGGCGCCGGAGGACGAGGGCGACCGGCTGACCCGCGCGGAGCGCCGCAAGGCCGCCAAGGCCGCCAAGGGCCGCCGCCGCAAGGTCTGAGCCCGCTCCGCGAGGACGCCGCCCAGGGCGCCGCACCCACCAGGGAGCGGCGCCCTGCGCCGTTCCCCCGCAGTGCGCGGTCGCCGTCATCGGGCTTCCACGGCGGTGCACTGCCACTGCCCGGCCGGGCCGCGCTGCTCCAGCCGGAAGGCCACCATGTGGTGCCGGCGTCCGAGGTCGACCCGGACGCAGGCCTCGACGGCATCGGGCGAGGGCGACCGGTCGTGCACCGGGCCGAGCCGGGGCCGGTCGGCGGGGCCGCCGCGGCGCAGTGCCCCGGCCCGGACCAGTGAGGCGAGCTGCCCGTAGCCGTCCAGGCTGGTGTGCCGCATCAGCTGGCCGGAGGGCCGGGCGCCGGTGAGCACCTCCACCAGCTGGTGGGCGAAGCGGGCGGCGAGCGCCCGGGGGTCGTGCTCGGGCGGGACGGCGGTGCCGGTGCAGACGGCGCGCGGTCGGCGAGGCCGGCGCCCGGCCGGGTCGCAGCCGCCGGAGGCACGGACGCGACGGTGCGGGCGGGCGGTCCGGTGGTCGGCGGAGTGGCCGGTCGGGTGGGCGCTGAGGTGGGTGCTGAGGTGGGCGGTCACGCGGGGCTCCCGGTGAGGGTGGTGCGGGTACGGACGGGTCCAGGCTGGCGGCGCCGCGTGCCGCTCGGCAACGCGTTTCCGGGGCGCCCGTAACCCGGCGCGAAGTTCACCTATCCGGGGGAATCGACCAATGCGGCGACGGGCCCGGCGGCCCCTGCGGCGGCTCACCGGTTGACGCCCGGGGGCACACCGTGGGGTCCGAAAGGGGACGCCCCGGTCGGCGGACCGGGTGGTCGCCCCGGCCGCACCTTCCCGTTGCGCCGTACGGCCGTCCGTGCGCACCATCGGAGCCTGACCCGTTCCCGACGACGACGGGCGGCCGGGATGACGACAGCCGGAAGCACCTCACCGAGCGCGGCGGCCTCGACCGCGGCGGCCTCGACCACAGCGGCCGCGACCGCGACGGACGGGGGCGCCGGGGACGGGGGCGCGCCCAGGCGCGGCCTGGTGCTGGGCGGTGGCGGGATGCTCGGCGCGGCCTGGACGGTCGGCGCGCTGTGCGCCGTCGAGGAGGCCACTGGGACGCAGCCGGGCCGGGCGGACGTCCTGCTCGGCACCTCGGCCGGGGCGATCCTGGCCGCGATGCTGGCCGGCGGGGTGCGCCCCGAGCAGTTGCGCGACCACCAGCGCGGTCTGCCGATCACCGAGGGCCCGCTGGCCGCGGTCGCCTTCGACTACGACACGGCGGTCGGCGGCGCGCTGCCGCCGCGCCCCCGGGCCGGGATCGGCTCGCCGGGCCTGCTCCGGGACGCAGTCCGGCACCCGCGCGAGTACCCGCTGCTGACCATGGTGTCGGCGATGGCGCCGCACGGCCGGGGCTCGCTGGCGCCGGTCGGCGAACTGGTACGCGGTCTGCTCGGCCCGGGTGGTTGGCCGGCCGCCGGGGCGGCGGAGCCGAGCGCGGCCGCCGCGCCGCTGCGGGTGGCCGCGGTGGACTACGGCAGTGGCCGTCGGGTGGTCTTCGGCGACCCGGGCGCCCCGGCCGTGGCGGTCGCCGACGCGGTGATGGCCTCCTGTGCGATCCCGGGCTGGTTCGTGCCCGTACGGCTGAACGGGTCGGCGTACGTGGACGGCGGCTGCTGGTCCGCGACCAACGCCGACCTGATGCTCGGCCGGGGCCTGGACGAGGTGTACGTGCTCGCCCCGATGGCCCTGCGGCTGGATCCGCGCGTCGAGCGCTCCGTCCGGCGGGGCACCTCGGAGGCGCTGCGCGACTGGCGGACCCGGGACCGCCCGCGCGGTGTGCTGGCCCAGCTGGTCAGCCGCTACCGCCGGTCCGTCACCCGGCAGCTCCTGCGCGAGGCCGCACTGCTGCGGGCCGAGGGCGTGCGGGTGCGGCTGCTCGCGCCCACCCTCGCCGACCTGGTGGTCATGGGCCCGAACATGATGGACCCGACCCGCCGGGGCGAGGTGCTGGAGAGCGGCCTGCGGACCGGCCGGGAGGCCCTGGGGGCCGCGCGCTGATCAGAGCGGTGCCGAGGGCGGAGCCGGAGTGGGGTGTGGAGACCGGGGGGTCGGAGACCGGAGCGCGGGGAGATCGCCGCGGCCCCGGCGGAGCTTATTCTTGGGGCGCTAGGCAAGCTGTGCCGCTGGACGAAGCCCGCTGGACGAACCGGAGAGTGCCACCGATGCGCGTGTACGTGCCCACCACCCTGACCGGCCTGGCGGCGGCACACGAGGGCGGTGCCCTGGACCAGTCCGTGGCGTACGCCGTGACGCCCGCGCTGCGCGAGTGGTACGTCAGCGACGACCTGGAGGAGCTGGAGTACGCGGCGCTGAACCGGGCCGCGCAGTCCTCGCTGCGGCTGCTGGCCACCGACCCGCAGGCCCCGCGCCGCCGGGTCGTGGTGGCGCTGGACGTGGCCGACTCGGCCGTGAAGCCCTTCCCCGGCGACGAGTACCAGGACCAGGCCTCGCTGGGCCGGGTGGTGCTCTCCGGCCCGGTGAGGCTCGCCAAGGCCGCCGCGGTGCACGCGGACGTCGCCGACGACGAGGTGGTCACGGACGTCGCGGCCGCGGTCGCGGCGGTGGCCGCGGCCGACGCGGGCGACCAGGACGCCCAGTTCACCGTGGACGGCGCCGAGGACCACGACCTGCTCTGGTACGCGACCCAGGAGATCCCCTCGCTGCTGGCCTGAGTGACCCCGCTCCTACCGGCGTGTCGTCCGTCCGGGTTACCGTTTGACCCCGTGCGCACTCACATCGTTTGGGACTGGAACGGCACCCTCTTCCACGACATGGAAGCGGTGCTCGGGGCGAGCAACGCCGCCTTCGCGACCATCGGCGTCGGTCCGATGAGCCTGCAGGAGTACCGCGAGCAGTACGAGATCCCGATCCCGCGCTTCTACCAGCGGCTGCTCGGCCGGGAGCCCTCCGTGGAGGAGTGGCTCAAGCTGGACGACGCCTTCCACGACCGCTACCGCGAGCTGAGCGCGGCCTGCGGGCTGACCGAGGGCGCGCGCGAGCTGATGGACGGCTGGAGGGCGGCCGGGCACAGCCAGTCCCTCTTGTCGATGTACGTGCACGACAAGCTGGTGCCGCTGGTCGACACCTTCGGCCTGGGCGGTTACTTCCTGCGGGTGGACGGCCGGAGCGGTCCGGCCGGCGGGCAGAAGGCGGAGCACCTGGTCCGCCACCTGGCCGCGCTCGGCGAGCAGGTGGACCCGGCCCGTACGGTGCTGATCGGCGACGCCGCGGACGACGCCCTGGCGGCGCTGGCCGCGGGCGCCCACGCGGTGCTCTACACCGGCGGCTCGCACGCCCGGGAGAAGCTGGAGCCGCTCGGGGTTCCGGTGGTGGACAGCCTGGCCGAGGCGGTCGAGCTGGCGGGCCGGATGGCGGGCTGAGACCCCGGTAGCGGCCGCCCTGAGAATCCACCGACGTGGTGGGCGCCACGTCCGCCGTTGGCGTGTCCGGACGGGCGGATCCGCCCCGCCGTGGTCAGGCTGGACTGACACCAGCCGAGCCAGCAGGAGACGGAGCCGCCATGTCCATCGACGCAGTCACCGAGGTGCCGACCCCGGTCAACGAGCCGGTGCAGTCGTACGCGCCCGGCAGCCCGGAGCGCGAGCGGCTGGTCCGGCGGCTGGACGAACTGGCCGCTGAGCAGATCCCGTTGCCGATGACCATCGGCGGTGAGCAGCGCTTCGGCGGCGGCGAGCGGATCGACGTCGTCCAGCCGCACCACCACGCGGCCAAGCTGGGCGTGCTCGGCAACGCGACCCGGGAGGACGCCCGGGCGGCGGTGGACGCGGCGCTGGCCGCCGGCCGGCAGTGGCGCTCGCTGTCCTTCGACGACCGGGCGGCGGTCTTCCTGCGCGCCGCCGACCTGCTGGCCGGGCCGTGGCGGGAGACGCTCAACGCGGCCACCATGCTCGGCCAGTCCAAGACGGTGCAGCAGGCCGAGATTGACTCCGCCTGCGAGCTGATCGACTTCTGGCGGTTCAACGTCCACTTCGCCCGGCGGATCCTGGCCGACCAGCCGGTCTCCTCCCCGGGCGTGTGGAACCGGGTCGACCACCGGCCGCTGGAGGGCTTCGTCTACGCGGTCACCCCGTTCAACTTCACCGCGATCGCCGGGAACCTGCCCACCGCCCCCGCGCTGATGGGCAACACGGTGGTGTGGAAGCCCGCGCCGACCCAGGCGCTGGCCGCCCACCACCTGATGCGCCTGCTGGAGGCGGCCGGCCTGCCGCCAGGGGTGATCAACCTGGTCACCGGCGACGGCCAGCAGGTCTCCCCGGTGGCGCTGGCCGACCCGGCGCTGGCCGGGCTGCACTTCACCGGCTCCACGGCCACCTTCCAGTCGCTCTGGCAGACCATCGGCGCGAACATCGGCGGCTACCGCACCTACCCGCGGATCGTCGGCGAGACCGGCGGGAAGGACTTCCTGCTGGCCCACCCCTCGGCCGACCCGGGGATCCTCAAGACCGCCCTGATCCGCGGAGCCTTCGAGTACCAGGGCCAGAAGTGCTCGGCGCTCTCCCGCGCCTACCTGCCGCGCAGCCTCTGGCTGCGGCTCAAGGACGACTTCCTGGCCGAGGTGGACGCGCTCACCGTGGGCGACGTCACCGACCTGTCCAACTTCATGGGCGCGCTGATCGACGCCCGGGCCTTCGAGAAGAACCGCACCGCCATCGAGCGGGCCAAGGCCGACCCCACCGTCGAGCTGGCGGCCGGCGGCCAGTACGACGACGCGATCGGCTGGTTCGTGCGTCCGACCGTCCTGGTCTCCTCCGACCACCGGGGCGAGATCTTCCGCACCGAGTACTTCGGACCCATCCTCGCGGTCCACGTCTACGAGGACTCCCGTTGGGAGGACGTGCTCGGGCGGATCGACGTCGGGGCTCCGTACGGCCTGACCGGCTCGGTGATCGCGCAGGATCGTTACGCCATCGCCCAGGCCGTGGAGGAACTGCGCTTCACCGCCGGAAACTTCTACATCAACGACAAACCCACCGGCGCGGTCGTCGGTCAGCAGCCCTTCGGCGGCTCCCGGGCCTCCGGCACCAACGACAAGGCGGGCGCCGCCCAGAACCTGTTGCGCTGGACCTCGGCCCGCGCCATCAAGGAGACTTTTGTACCCCCGACCCAGCACGGATATCCGCACATGGGCTGAGAGTGAACATGAGGCTCCGGATTGGACATGGTGTCCAGGACGGACCCGACATCCTGGGAGTTTGCGCCTACCTGTCCCTGTGCACCTTCGAATGATCCGGTTAGGCTGGCTGGCGTCGTCGGGTGGCTTGCAGGACGAATGAGGCGTCCTACCCGCTGGGAGGGCGCTTCATGCGTGCCATGAGCCCCTTTCAGTCGGATGGTGCGGCAGGATTGCGGTGACCCGTCGGTGTACATCCACACACCACCGAGTCACGCAACGGCGCGCGACAGGAGCCAAGAAGTCATGCAGACCAAGCTGGACGCAGCCAAGGCCGAACTGCTCAAGAAGGCAGCCGCAGCCGCTGAGAACAGCCAGGTAGGGGGAGCGGCGCCGGGGGAGGGTCTGAGCAACGGTGCTCTGACCGCGTACCTGCACCACTACTACCTCCACACCGCGCCCGAGGACCTGGTCGACCTCGACCCGGTCGACGTCTACGGGGCGGCCGCCTCCCACTACCGCCTGGGCCTCAAGCGCCCCCAGGGCACCGCCGAGGTGCGGGTCCACACCCCCTCGGTCGAGGAGAACGGCTGGTCCTGCGGCCACACCGTCGTCGAGGTCGTCACCGACGACATGCCCTTCCTCGTCGACTCGGTCACCAACGAGCTGTCCCGCCAGGACCGCGCGATCCACATCGTCATCCACCCCCAGCTGGTGGTCCGCCGTGACATCACCGGCAAGCTGCTGGAGATCCTGGACGTCGACGCCTGCTCCCGCAGCCAGGCCGCCGGCGCCGAGTGGCCCGCCGACGCGAGCGTCGAGTCGTGGATGCACATCGAGATCGACCGCGAGACCGACCGCGAGGACCTGCGCTCCATCGAGACCAACCTGCGCCGGGTGCTCGGCGACGTCCGCGAGGTCGTCGAGGACTGGACCAAGATGCGCGAGAGCGCGCTGCGCCTGGCCGACGAGCTGGCCGAGGAGCCCCCGACGGGCCTGGCCGAGCAGGAGGTCGGCGAGGCCTGGGAGCTGATGCGCTGGCTCGCCGACGACCACTTCACCTTCCTCGGCTACCGCGAGTACGACCTGGTCGAGCACGAGGGCGAGGAGGTCCTCAAGGCCGTCGCCGGGACCGGCCTCGGCATCCTGCGCGCCGACCCGCACGGCCACGACGACAGCCACCACGCGGTCTCCGACGCCTTCGGCCGCCTCTCCGCGCCGGTGCGCGCCAAGGCCCACGAGAAGAAGCTCCTCGTCCTGACCAAGGCCAACAGCCGCGCCACCGTGCACCGCCCGTCCTACCTGGACTACGTCGGCGTCAAGAAGTTCAACGCGGCCGGCGAGCCGATCGGCGAGCGCCGCTTCCTCGGCCTGTTCTCCTCCGCGGCCTACACCGAGTCGGTCACCCGCATCCCGGTCGTGCGCCGCAAGGTCCAGGAGGTCCTGGACAGCTCCGGCTTCTCCAGCGAGAGCCACGACGGCCGCGACCTGCTGCAGATCATGGAGACCTTCCCGCGCGACGAGATCTTCCAGACCTCGGCCGCCGAACTGCTCTCCATCGCCACCAGCGTGCTCTACCTGCAGGAGCGCCGTAAGCTGCGGCTCTTCCTGCGCCAGGACGAGTACGGGCGCTACTTCTCCGCCTTCATCTACCTGCCGCGCGACCGCTACACCACGCGCATCCGGCTGCTGCTCACCGACATCCTCAAGGAAGAGCTGAACGGCGCCACCATCGACTACACGGTGTACGCCACCGAGTCGGTGCTGACCCGCCTGCACTTCGTGGTCCGGGTCGCCCCGGGCACCGAGCTGCCCCGGCTCACCGACACCGACATCGAGCGGATCGAGAACCGCCTGGCCGAGGCCGCCCGGTTCTGGATGGACGGCTTCCACGACCAGCTGCACCTCGAACTGGGCGAGGAGAAGGCCGCCGAGCTCGGCCACAAATACGCCAACGCCTTCCCCGACGGCTACCGCGCCGACTTCCCGCCGCGCACCGCCGTCGCCGACATCAAGCAGATCGAGGCGCTGCACGGCGACGGCGACTTCCGCCTGAACCTGTACCAGCCCGTCGGCGCCGGCGACGACGAGCGCCGCTTCAAGATCTACCGGGTCGGCGGCCCGATCTCGCTCACCGAGGTCCTGCCGGTGCTCCAGCGCCTGGGCGTCGAGGTGCTGGACGAGCACCCGTACGCGCTGCGCCGCTCCGACGGCACCACCGCGTGGGTGTACGACTTCGGCCTGAAGCTGCGCCAGGCCACCGACCTCACCGACGAGGCCCGCGAGCGCTTCCAGGACACCTTCGCCGCCACCTGGACCGGCAACGCCGAGAACGACGGCTTCAACGAGCTGGTCCTGACCGCCGGGCTGACCTGGCGCCAGGCGATGGTGCTGCGCGCGTACGCCAAGTACCTGCGCCAGGCGGGCTCCACGTTCTCCCAGGACTACATGGAGGACGCGCTCCGCAACAACACCCACACCACCCGCCTGCTGGTCAACCTGTTCGAGGCCCGGCTGAGCCCGAGCCACCAGCTGGGCGCCGCCGAGCTGACCGAGGGCATCCTGGAGGAGCTGGCCGGCGCGCTCGACGAGGTCGTCTCGCTGGACGAGGACCGCATCCTGCGCTCCTTCCTGCACCTCATCAAGGCCACCCTGCGGACCAACTTCTTCCAGCACGACGCCTCCGGCGAGTGGCACTCCTACGTGTCGATGAAGTTCGACCCGAAGGCCATCCCGGACCTGCCGGCCCCGCGCCCGGCCTTCGAGATCTGGGTGTACTCGCCGCAGGTCGAGGGCGTGCACCTGCGCTTCGGCAAGGTCGCCCGCGGCGGTCTGCGCTGGTCCGACCGGCGCGAGGACTTCCGCACCGAGATCCTCGGCCTGGTCAAGGCCCAGATGGTCAAGAACACCGTGATCGTCCCGGTCGGCGCCAAGGGCGGCTTCGTCGCCAAGCAGCTGCCGGACCCGTCGGTGGACCGCGACGCCTGGCTGGCCGAGGGCATCTCGTCCTACAAGACCTTCATCTCGGCGCTGCTGGACATCACCGACAACCTGGTGGCCGGCGCGGTCGTCCACCCCGCCGACGTGGTCCGCCACGACGAGGACGACACCTACCTGGTCGTCGCCGCCGACAAGGGCACCGCGACCTTCTCCGACATCGCCAACGGCGTCGCGGAGTCGTACGGCTTCTGGCTGGGTGACGCCTTCGCCTCCGGCGGCTCGGCCGGCTACGACCACAAGGGCATGGGAATCACCGCCCGCGGCGCCTGGGAGTCGGTCAAGCGCAACTTCCGTGAACTCGGCGTCGACACCCAGACCGAGGACTTCACCGTCATCGGCATCGGCGACATGTCCGGCGACGTCTTCGGCAACGGCATGCTGCTCAGCGAGCACATCCGGCTGATCGCCGCGTTCGACCACCGCCACATCTTCCTCGACCCGAACCCGGACGCGGCCGTCTCGTACGCCGAGCGCCGCCGACTCTTCGAGCTGCCCCGCAGCTCCTGGGACGACTACGACAAGTCGCTGATCTCGGCCGGCGGCGGGGTCTTCCCGCGCAGCGCCAAGTCGATCCAGCTCAGCGTGCAGGTCCGGGCCGCCCTGGGCGTCCAGGAGAGCCGGCTGACCCCGGCCGAGCTGATGAAGGCGATCCTCCAGGCGCCCGTCGACCTGTTCTGGAACGGCGGCATCGGCACCTACGTCAAGGCCTCCGGCGAGACCAACGCCGAGGTCGGCGACAAGGCCAACGACCCCATCCGCGTCAACGGCGAGCAGGTCCGCGCCCGGGTCATCGGCGAGGGCGGCAACCTCGGCTGCACCCAGCTCGGCCGCATCGAGTACGCCGCCTCCGGCGGTCCCGAGGGCACCGGCGGCTGGATCAACACCGACGCCATCGACAACTCGGCCGGCGTGGACACCTCGGACCACGAGGTCAACATCAAGATCCTGCTCAACCAGGTGGTCGCCGAGGGCGACATGACGGTCAAGCAGCGCAACACCCTGCTCGCCGAGATGACCGACGAGGTCGGCCACCTGGTGCTGCGCAACAACTACGCGCAGAACGTGGTGCTGGCCAACGCCGTCGCCCAGGCGCACAGCATGGTCAACGTCCACGCGCGGATGATCAACCGCTTCGAGGCGGCCGGCCGGCTCGACCGGGGCCTGGAGTTCCTGCCCACCGAGCGGCAGATCCGCGAGCGCCAGCAGAGCG
The DNA here is from genome assembly GCF_055569215.1 of Kitasatospora sp. NPDC029312. NCBI lineage: Bacteria > Bacillati > Actinomycetota > Actinomycetes > Kitasatosporales > Streptomycetaceae > Kitasatospora > Kitasatospora sp. NPDC029312. The sequence goes on from NZ_JBVHXY010000007.1 coordinate 29,641, forward strand.
GCCGCGGGCTCTCCCAGCCCGAGATGTCCGTCCTGCTCGCCTACACCAAGATCATCCTGGCCGACGAGCTGCTCGCCACCGACCTGCCCGACGACCCGTACTTCCGCACCGCGCTGCACCAGTACTTCCCGAGCGCGCTGCGGGCGAAGTTCGCCGACGCGATCGAGAACCACGCGCTGCGCCGCGAGATCATCACCACGCTGATCGTCAACGACACGATCAACCGCGGTGGCTGCACCTTCGCCTTCCGCCTGAAGGAGGAGACCGGCGCGACGTACGAGGAGATCGCCCGGACGCACGCCGCCGCGCGGGCCGTCTTCGGCCTCGAGCAGATCTGGGACGAGATCGAGGGCCTGGACAACAAGGTCCCGGCCCGGACCCAGACCAAGATGCGGCTGCACTCGCGCCGCCTGGTCGAGCGCGCCACCCGGTGGATGCTCAACAACCGCCGCCAGCCGCTCGACATCGCCGGCACCATCGAGTTCTTCCACGACCGGGTCAACCAGGTCTGGGGCTCGCTGCCCAAGCCGCTGCGCGGCGAGGACCTGACCTGGTTCGAGTCCGTCCACAACGAACTCGCCTCCGCCGGGGTGCCGGAGGACCTGGCCACCCGGATCGCCGGCCTCTCCTCGGTCTTCCCGACCCTGGACATCACCGAGGTCGCGGACCGCTCCGGCAAGGACGTCGCCGAGGTCGCCGAGCTGTACTACGACCTGGGCGACCGCCTGCAGATCTCGCACCTGCTCGACCGCATCATCGACCTGCCCCGCACCGACCGCTGGTCCTCGATGGCCCGGGCCGCGATCCGCGAGGACCTCTTCGCGGCGCACGCGGCGCTGACCGCCGACATCCTCGCCTGCGGCCCCGAGGGCGCCACCCCGGAGGAGCGCTACAACGCCTGGGCGGACCTCAACTCCACCCTGCTGAACCGCGCCAAGAGCACCCTCGACGACATAAGGGGTTCGGACAACTACGAGCTGTCCAGCCTCTCGGTCGCGATGCGCGTCATCCGCACCCTGCTCCGCACCGGCTCGATGCGCTGACGGAGGGCTGTCAGGAAGGGGCCCGCGTCTTCGGACGCGGGCCCCTTCCGCGTTCACGTGGCGGCCGGGAACCCGGGCCCGCGTCCTCGGGCGCGGGCCCCACCGGCTTGCGGTGCCGCGTCAGCGCGAGGCGGCGCTTCGGTGCCGCGTCAGCGGGAGGCTGCGCGTTGGAGGGCGCTGGCGAGCAGGGCGAGGTCGGTGGGGCCGTTGCCGAGTTCGCGGACCGGGCGGCGGGCGGGCGGGGCGCCGAGCTGGAGGGGGTCTATCGCGACCACGGTGGGGCGCAGGGTCGCGGTGCGGGGGATGCGGCCGCTGATCCGGGCGGTCTGGAAGGCGGTGACGCCGCCGTCGGGGCGGCGCAGGTAGCCGCGCCCTGGGGTGTCCTCGGGGAGGGCGGCCGCGTCGCCCAGGTGGATCAGCAGGTCGGAGTCGGCCGGGTCCTCGGTGCGCAGGGCGATCCGGAGCAGGGCGGACTCGTCGACCTCCGTGCCGGCGCTCTCCTCCGGACGGCCGGTGGCCACCGCGAGGTGGATGCCGAGCGGTCCGCCGCGCCGGGCGACGGCGGCGAGCGCCCGGGCCAGCGGGCGGCCGGCCGGGGAGGTGGGGGAGAGCAGGGCGTCGTAGTCGTCGACGACGACGACCAGTCGGGCCGGGGCCGGGTCCGGCCCGGTGGGGGCGGCGGGCCGGGCGTCGGAGGCGCCGCGCGGCGGGATGATCCGCGGGCCGCCGGTCGAGCCGGCGCCGACGGTGGCGGGCACCGGGACCTGTGGCCGGTCCGCCTTCAGGCCCTGCGCGCTCAGCCCTTGCCCGCTCAGGCCGTGCCCCTCCAGACCGTGTCCCTCCAGGCCGTGCCCGTCCAAGATGCGGGCCGCGTGCCAGGAGGCGAAGTCCAGCCCGTCGAAGAGCCGTTCCCGCAGGGCGAGTTCGTCCTCCAGCGCCTCCGCCGCGAGCAGCGCGGCGCGCGGGTCGGCGGCGGCGTTGACCCGCCCGATGACGTGCGGCAGCTCGGTGCAGCCGTCCAGTCCGTCCTGGCCGTCCGTGTCGGCCCGGCCCTCGATGAGGGTGACGGTCAGGCGCTCGGGCCGCTCGGAGACGGCGAGCGAGGCGACCAGGGTGCGCAGCAGCTCGGTCTTGCCGGATCCGCGCGCACCGCCGATCAGCAGGTGCGGGCCGCCCGGGTCGGGGGAGGGGAGGGAGAGCTCGGGGTCGGCCAGGTCGAGGGTGCACAGCTCGTCCCGGGTGGTGCCGAGCAGCGCGGTGGCCGCGCCGATGCCGCCGGCGTGGGCGGCCCACCGGGCGGACAGCTTGGCCGGGGTGACGGTGTCGAGCTGGAGCAGGTCGAGCAGCCGCAGCGCGTCCGGCAGCGGGCCCCGGGCGGTCGGGGCGGCCTCCCGCAGCGGAGCGAGGGCGCGGGCCAGCCGTTCGGCCCAGACGTCGGAGACCGCGTCCAGCGAGACCTCGTGCAGGGTCTCCCGACCGCGGGCGACCGGGCGGTCGATGGAGAGGTGGGTGCCGACCTCCCCGGTGATCAGCGCGGTGGCGCCGAGGCCGCGGGGGAGCAGCTCGGGCTGCTCGGCGAGGCAGATCGGGAAGATGCCGACCGCCGGGCCCTGGCGCAGCAGCAGGTCGAGGGCGTGCCGGGCGGCCTCGGTGGCCGGGCGGCCGTCCACCACGACGACGGTGGCGGGGTGGCCGCCGAGGCCGGTCGGGCCGCTGAGGCGGGTGGTGAGTTCGGTCAGCCGGGCGGTGGCCTGCTCGTCGTCGAGGCCGAGCAGCAGCCGGCAGCCCTGGCCGTCGGCGGGGCGCAGGTGGGGCAGCCACAGGGCCCAGGCCCAGGTGTCGACGCGCTCCTCGCGGGCGCGGCCCGGGTCGGCGTCGACCACGACCAGACTCAGCCCGCTCGGCGGGTGCAGGGCGGCGAGCTGGGCGACGACGGCCCGGGTGAGCGCGTCGAGGCGTTCGCGGGGCCCGCTGAGGCCGAGGCTGCCGGCGGTCTGCAGGTCGAGGGTGACGGGGACGGCGGGGAGCATGGTGCCGGGCGCGGTGCCGGGGCCGCCGGGGCGGTCGGCGGTGCCCAGCCGCAGGGTGAGCGCGTCGGGGTGGCCGGGGCCGCGCTCCCAGAGCCGGGGGCCGGGGCCGAGGGCGTTGAGCAGCACGGTGGCGAGGTCGGGCCAGCGGTCGCGCTGGGCGGCGGCCTGGCGCAGCCGTACCGCGGTGTGGTGGCGTTCCGCGCTCTCCTCGGGCGGTTCGGCGGCGCGGCCGGGCAGCAGCGAGAACAGGCCGCGGCCGCGGGCCTGGGCGGGCTCGGGGGCGGTGGGCGGTTCGACGACGGGCGGTGCGGGCCGGACCGGGCCGGGGGCGGAGAGCTGGAGGTGGCCGTTGCCGTCGGGCAGGGCGGCGCGGGTGGGCTCATCGGCGGGGTCGAGGACCTGCAGGGTGGACTCGCCGATCCGCAGCAGGGCGCCCGGCTCCAGCGGGGCGGCGGCCTCGGCCGGGCCGGGCGGGACGATCCGGCCGTCCAGGGTGGTGCCGTTGGTGGAGCCGAGGTCGCGGACGGTGATCCGGCCGTCCTCGCCGAGGTGCAGGGCGAGGTGCAGCCGGGAGACGTCCGGGTCGTCGAGCGGGACGTCGGCCTCGCCGGAGCGGCCGATCCGGATCTCCCGGCCGTGCAGCCGGTGCACGCCACCGGCGTCCGGGCCGCCGACCACCCGCAGCTCGGCGGCGGCGGGGGTGTCGTCGGTGTCGTCGGCGGTCGGATCGGGCTCGTTGAGGCTGAGGACGGCGCCGTCCAGCAGCGGGGGGTGGCCGAGCAGGGTGTGCTCGTCCACCCGGTGCGCCCCGGCGTACAGGTGCACGTGGGTGGCGGCCCGCGGCCCGCGCACGCCGACGGCACCGGCGAGCGCGCCGGCGATGGCGCCGAGCGCGGTGCCGACGGGCGCGGTGACCAGCACGTCCACGTAGGGGATGGCGGAGCCGGCGGCGGCCGGGCCGCTGCGCGGTCGGAGGACGGTCAGCCGGATCTGCATCTCGCCCGCGGGTCCCTTCTGCTGGTGTGATGCCTGGTACCGCTGCCCGGTGTCGTCGCGTCGCACCGGGCGGTCGCGGCGACCCTTTGGGCCACACGAGTGGCGAGTGTCCATCCTGCCATCCGGTGCGGACAGTCCGCGCACGGTACCGGATTTGACGATCTTGCGATCATCGCCATGGTGGAGGCGACGGGGAGTCAGGTCAACCGCCCCCGTGAGGGCTTCGCGACGGGCCCCGGCGAGCGGCTCCGACCAGCCCTTCCGGGCCGCTCCGGGCGGTCCCCTAGGGGATGTCCCCCAACCCTGCTCGACGGCCCGCCGGTCACCCCGAAATCCTGAACGGACACCGTTAGAGTGGCCGCAAACACGGGCCCGGCAGGCTCACCGCACCGGCGGAGGAGCGCCCCGCGCGGGCGGCACGGCGAGGAGTGCGACAGGTGCGGCCAGTCGGCAGCAAGTATCTGCTTGAGGAGACCCTGGGCCGGGGTGCCACCGGGACGGTCTGGCGTGGCCAGGTGCGCCCGGACGCCCAGGTGCCGGGCAGCGCGCCCGGGCAGCAGGTGGCGATCAAGGTGCTGCGCGAGGAACTGGCGGCCGACCCGGACGTCGTGATGCGCTTCCTGCGCGAGCGCTCGCTGCTGCTGCGGCTGACCCACCCGAACATCGTCCGGGTCCGCGACCTGGTGGTCGAGGGCGAGCTGCTGGCCCTGGTGATGGACCTGGTGGAGGGCCCGGACCTGGCCCGCTACCTGCGCGCCAACGGTCCGTTCAGTCCGATCGCGGGCGCGCTGCTGATGGCCCAGGTCGCGGACGCGCTGGCGGCCAGCCACGCGGACGGGATCGTCCACCGGGACCTCAAGCCGGCCAACGTGCTGCTCGCCTCCACCCTGGTGGACGGCGCCGAGCGGATGCACCCGATGCTGACCGACTTCGGCATCGCCCGGCTCGCCGACTCCCCGGGCGTCACCCGCACCCACGAGTTCGTCGGCACCCCCGCGTACGTCGCCCCCGAGTCGGCCGAGGGCCGCCCGCAGACCTCCGCGGTGGACGTCTACGGCGCCGGGATCATGCTGTACGAGCTGGTCACCGGCCGCCAGCCGTTCCAGGGCGACAGCGCCCTGGCCGTGCTCCAGGCCCACCTGGCCCAGGAGCCGCAGCGGCCCAGCACGATGCCCGAGCCGCTGTGGACGGTGATCGAGCGCTGCCTGCGCAAGGACCCGGCCCAGCGGCCGAGCGCCACCTCGCTGGCCCGCGCCCTGCGGGTGGTCGCGGCCGGGGTGGGCGTGCACGCCGCCCCGGCGGCGGTGGACGAGGCGCTGGCGGTCGCCGCCCTGCTGCTGCCCGACCCGCAGCCGACCACCGTCCCCGGCACCGCGTCGGCCGTGCCCACCGCCGTCCCCGGCGCCCCGGCGGGCACCGAGGACCGCACCCAGGTGCTGCCGCCGTCCCCGGACGGCCCCCAGCACGACCCGGCCGGGGCGACCCGGGTGATGGGCACCCAGCCGGCGCCCCCGGCCCCGTACGGCGGCCAGGACCGCACCCAGGTGATGCCGCCCACCGCCGTGCCCCCGCCCCCGCCCGCGGCGCCCCCCGCGCCGCAGGAGGAGGCGCCGCACCCGTGGCAGACCCAGCTGCGCGCGGCGCGCGACCGCAACCAGCAGACCCAGGTCGGCTACTTCGGCCCGGAGGACTTCGAGGACCCGCAGACCGCCCCGCCGCCCTACCAGGCGGGCCCGGGCGCGGCCGGCTACCAGCCGCAGCCGCCCGGCGGGTACCACCCGGACCAGCGCCGCCAGGGCCCGCCGCAGCCCGGCTACGCCCAGCGCCCGCCGGTCGCCCCGCCGCCCTACCAGGCCGGCCACCGCGGACAGAACGGCCAGGGCGGCCAGAACGGGAACGGCCAGGGCGCCCCCGGCGCGCAGGGCGGGTACCGGCAGCCCCCGTCCGGCTACGGCCGGCCGCAGGGCGGCTACCCCCCGCCCCCGCCCGCCCCGGCCTCGCGCCGCACGGAGCCGCCCGCGCCCCAGTACCGGGAGGAGCCCCCGCGCCGCCGGGAGGAGCCGCCCGCGCCGCCCCGCCGCGAGCCCGCGCCGCCGCGCGAGCGGCGTCCGCGCAGTCGCAACCGGATGTACATCCCGGGGCTCGGCTGCCTCAAGGGCTGTCTGATGGTGCTGCTGGTGCTGGCCCTGGCGGCCGTGGCGCTGTGGAACTTCACGCCGCTGCCGCACTACTGGGACAACGTCGTGGGCTGGTTCGACTCGGCGCGGGACTGGGTGGACAACGTCATCGGCAAGTAGCCGCGGAAGGTAGCCGCGAATAGCCGCCGGGGACACAGGATTGACGCTTTGTCGACAATTCACCAGATTTCCCGCCCCGGAGTCCCGCCCCGAGCCGTCAGGCGGCCCGCACAGGGGGCCGGGGCGCGTAGGTTGGTCGCTGTTGTCCCGCCCCACCGAGCGCGCCCGGACCCCCGGAGCGCTCCCGCGCCGCCCACGGAGCAGCATTGGCACGCAAGATCGGCAGCCGGTACACCGTCCACCAGGTGATCGGCCGGGGTTCGGCCGGGACGGTCTGGCTCGGTGAGGGGCCGGACGGCCCGGTGGCGGTCAAGCTGCTGCGCGAGGACCTCGCCGCCGACCAGGTGCTGGTCGGCCGCTTCGTCCAGGAGCGCACCGCGCTGACCAGCCTCGACCACCCCCGGGTGGTCGGCGTGCGCGACATGGTGGTGGACGGCAGCGACCTCGCCCTGGTGATGGAACTGGTCCAGGGCACCGACCTGCGCTCCCGGCTCGAGCGGGACGGCGCCCTCCCGCCGCAGACCGCCGCCTCGATCATCGCCGACGTCGCCGACGGCCTGGCCGCCGCGCACGCCGCCGGGATCGTCCACCGCGACGTCAAGCCGGAGAACGTCCTGCTCGACCTCGCCGCCGCCCCCGGCCCCGGCGGCGCCCCGCGTGCCAAGCTCACCGACTTCGGGGTGGCCCGACTGGTCGACGCCCCGCGCCGGACCCGGGCCACCCGGATCATCGGCACCCCCGACTACCTCGCCCCCGAGATCATCGAGGGCCTGGAGCCGCGCGCCGCCGTCGACATCTACGCCCTCGCCACCGTGCTGTACGAACTGCTGGCCGGCTTCACGCCGTTCGGCGGCGGCCACACCGGCGCGGTGCTGCGCCGGCACGTCACCGAGCAGGTGCCGCCGATCCCCGGACTGCCGGACGGGCTGTGGCGGATCATCTCCGAGTGCCTGGCCAAGGCCCCCGCCTCCCGGCTGCGCGCCGCCGAGCTGGCGGCCCGGCTGCGCGAGCAGCTGCCCTCGCTGGCCGGACTGCCGGCGCTGGCGGTGCCCTCCCAGGGCCGCGCCCCGGCCGAGGAGCAGCTGAGCCCCGGCGAGGCCGTCTACGCCGAGGTGGACGCCGGCCCGGGCATCCACAAGCGCCGCCGCGGCCCGGCCGTGCCGCTGGTGCCCGGCGTCGCCCCCGACTCCACCCGCGACACCCACACCAGCCTGCGCCGCCCCTCGGCCGAGGAGCTGGCCGCGTACGCCGCCGAGTCCCGCGCCCAGCGCGCCGCCCCGGGCCACCGCCGGGACCGCCAGGCCCTGCTGCGCCGCCGCCGGCTGCTGGCCGTGCTGCTGGCCACCGTCCTGCTGCTGGCGGGCGCCGCCGCGGCCTGGACGGCCTTCGCGGCCACCGAGCCGCCCGGCGGCCACCCGGCCCGCCCGGCCGTGCACGGCACCGCCCCGCGGGCGCCGTAGCCCCGGTGGAACCGGGGGTGTCGTCATGACCACCCCCGGAACCATTACGCTGGGGGCGTGGCAGCCGTCGATCCTTCCGAAGAGCTCAAGAACCTCGATACGACCATGGGGTCGATCGAGGCCGTCCTCGACCTGGACAAGATCCGGGCCGACATCGCGGTCCTGGAGGAGGAGGCAGCCGCCCCCACCCTGTGGGACGACGTCGCGAACGCGCAGAAGGTGACCAGCCGGCTCTCCTTCCTCCAGGGCGAACTGCGCCGCGTCGAGGGCCTGCGCGGCCGCATCGACGACCTGGGCGTGATGTTCGAGCTGGCCGAGTCCGAGAACGACGCGGACGCCCGCGCCGAGGCCGAAGCCGAGCTCGTCTCGCTGCAGAAGGCCGTCGAGGAGCTGGAGGTCCGCACCCTCCTGTCCGGCGAGTACGACGCCCGCGAGGCGCTGATCAACATCCGCGCCGAGGCCGGTGGCGTCGACGCCGCCGACTTCGCCGAGCAGCTGATGCGCATGTACCTGCGCTGGGCCGAGCGGCACGGGTACCCGACCGAGGTGTACGACACCTCGTACGCCGAAGAGGCCGGCATCAAGTCCGCGACCTTCACCGTGAAGGCGCCGTACGCCTACGGCACCCTCTCGGTCGAACAGGGCACCCACCGTCTGGTCCGCATCTCGCCGTTCGACAACCAGGGCCGTCGACAGACCTCCTTCGCCGGGGTCGAGGTGCTCCCGGTCGTCGAGCAGTCCGACCACGTCGACATCGACGAGGGCGAACTGCGGGTGGACGTGTACCGCGCCTCCGGCCCCGGCGGCCAGGGCGTCAACACCACCGACTCGGCGGTGCGCATCACCCACCTCCCGACCGGCATCGTGGTCTCCTGCCAGAACGAGCGCTCGCAGATCCAGAACAAGGCGTCCGCGATGAACGTCCTCCAGGCCAAGCTGCTCGAGCGGCGCCGCCAGGAGGAGAAGGCGGCGATGGACGCGCTGAAGGACAGCGGCAGCTCCTGGGGCAACCAGATGCGCTCCTACGTGCTGCACCCGTACCAGATGGTCAAGGACGTCCGCACCGCGTACGAGGCCGGCAACCCGCAGGCCGTGCTGGACGGCGACATCGACGGCTTCATCGAGGCGGGGATCCGCTGGCGCAAGCAGCGCGAGACCAGCGCGGAGTAAGCGACCGGACACTCACGGAGAAGGCCCCCGACCGCAGCGGTCGGGGGCCTTCTCCGTTCTCAGTGGATCGGGGCCTAGGCCAGCGCCTGCCGCGCGATCAGTGCCACCGCGAGCAGGCCTGCCAGCAGGGCCAGCAGCATTGCGGGGGAGAGCGCGGCGAACGGCCCCTGCTGCTCCTGCAGCCGGGCCCGGTTGGCGCGGCACACCGGGCAACGCCCGTCGCTGACGCGGCCGTTGCAGTTGGCGCACACCAGATGGTCGCACGTCATGCGATCTCCTCCTCGCTGCTACAGCCAACGCACCGGACGGGGCCTTGGTTCCTTTTCCTGCCCTGTACGGGGGGGCGGCCGAACGCGGTCGCCTCCTCCACTCTGCCAGGTTCTGGCGGTTCCGGCTCCCGGGCTGTGAGATGGCCCGCGATATTCGGGGCATAACCGGACATTGTCCCCCAGTTTCCGTCCGCCGTCCTGGGCTGCCCCTGCGGGCCGGCCGCCGATTCGCGTATGGTCCCAGACCGGGAGCGGCCCTCCGCGCTCCCTTCGCCCGCCCCCGGACCGGGCCTCCGGGGTGGACCGACCGAGGACTGGCGCCGCCTAGGATGGCCTCCGTGATGCAGCCGTGATCAGATTCGACAACGTCTCCAAGACCTATCCCAAGCAGAACCGTCCCGCCCTGGACAACGTCTCGCTGGAGATCGAGAAGGGTGAGTTCGTCTTCCTGGTCGGCTCGTCCGGCTCGGGCAAGTCCACCTTCCTGCGCCTGTGCCTGCGCGAGGAACGTCCCAGCACCGGTTCGGTGCACGTCCTGGGCAAGGACCTCGGCAAGCTGTCCAACTGGAAGGTGCCGCACATGCGCCGCCAGCTGGGCACCGTCTTCCAGGACTTCCGCCTGCTGCCGAACAAGACGGTCTCGCAGAACGTCGCCTTCGCCCTCGAGGTGATCGGCAAGCCGAAGGGCGCCATCGCCAAGGTGGTGCCCGAGGTGCTGGAGCTGGTCGGTCTGGGCGGCAAGGAGGACCGCATGCCCGGTGAGCTCTCCGGTGGTGAGCAGCAGCGCGTGGCGATCGCCCGGGCCTTCGTGAACCGTCCGATGCTGCTCATCGCGGACGAGCCCACCGGTAACCTCGACCCGCAGAACTCGGTCGGCATCATGAAGCTGCTCGACCGCATCAACCGCACCGGCACCACGGTGCTGATGGCGACCCACGACCAGGCCATCGTCGACCAGATGCGCAAGCGAGTCATCGAGCTCGACAAGGGGCTGCTCGTCCGCGACCAGGCCCGCGGCGTCTACGGATACCAGCACTGACCCACCAGCGCTGACCCGTGGGGCCGCCGGCCCGACCCGCCAGACCGAGCAGTACCGACCCTGGAGTTGTTTCCCGCATGCGTGCCCAGTTCGTCCTGTCGGAGATCGGTGTGGGTCTCCGACGCAATCTGACCATGACCATCGCGGTCGTGGTCAGTGTCGCGCTCTCCCTCGCCCTCGCCGGTTCCTCGCTCCTGGTCCGCGACCAGGTGAACTCCATGAAGGGGTACTGGTACGACAAGGTCGAGGTGAGCATCTACTTCTGCACCAAGGCGGACGCCCGGAACTCGCCGCAGTGTGACAAGGGTGCGGCCACCGACCAGCAGGTCCGGGACATCAAGGACCAGTTGGACAAGATGAGTTCGGTGGTCCAGTCCTCGACCTACGAGAGCTCCGCCGACGCGTACAAGCACTGGAAGGAGATGAACCCGGACAACCCGCTCATCTCCGTGCTTGGCGCGGACGCCATGCCGCAGTCCTGGCGGGTCAAGCTCAACGACCCGACCAAGTACGACGTCATCCAGAGCGCCTTCGCCGGCAAGCCCGGCGTCAAGTCGGTCGAGGACCAGCGGAAGATCCTGGAGAACCTGTTCGGCCTGCTCAACGGCCTCCAGACGGCGGCTTTCGTGATCATGGTGCTGATGCTCTTCGTCGCGTTGCTGCTGATCGTCAACACCGTCCGGGTGTCGGCGTTCAGCAGGCGGCGCGAGACCGGCATCATGCGCCTGGTGGGCGCCTCGAACTTCTACGTCCAGATGCCGTTCATCGCCGAGGCCGCGTTCGCCGCGCTGCTCGGCGCGGTGATGGCCTCGGGCCTGCTGCTCGGCGGGCACTTCTTCGTCCAGCACTGGCTGGCCGACCGGGTGCAGTTCATCCACTTCATCGGGCTGAGCTCGGTGCTCGCGGTGATCCCGCTGCTGATCGTGGTGGGGATGGGCATGGCAGGCATCGCGGCGTTCTTCACGCTGCGCAAGTACCTCAAGGTCTGACCCCCGGCGGATCCTTCGGCCCCGGACGGCACTGCGCCGTCCGGGGCCGTCGCCGTTCCGCGGTCCCCGTTCCGGCCCGCCGCGCGCGGTGCGGTGTCTACACTCCGGTGCCATGCTGCAAACTCCGCGCAGGGCACGTCAGGTGGCCGCCCTCAGCCTGGTGTTCGGTGCCGTGCTGATCGCCGGCGCCGCCACCGGTGCCTGGGGCGACCCGAGCGCGCCCCCGCACCGGGCCTCCGCCGACCTCGCCCCGGCCGGGTCCGCCGGGCTCCCCTCGGACCCGGCCGGCACCGTGCTGTCCGAGCAGCAGGCCGAGCACCTGCTCGCGGCCGGCGGCGACCGCTGGGGCGCGTACTACAGCGCCCAGGAGTACGCCGAGTTCAGCCAGGGCCTGGACGGCCGCTACCCGGGCGTCGGCCTCTCGGTCGGCCGGGGCGAGGACGGCGTCACCGCGGTGTCCCAGGTCACCCCGTCCGGCCCGGCCGCCGAGGCCGGGATCGCCCCCGGCGACCGGCTGCTGCGGATCGACGGGGACCAGGCCGACCACCTGCCCGTCACCGAGGTGGTCGCCCGGCTGCGCGGGCAGGGCGGCGAGCGCAGGGCCGGCTCCGAGGTGACCCTGGCCGTCCGGCGGGGCGACGGGCCGGTGCGCGAACTGAGGCTGCGGCGCGTGCTGCTGGACAGCCGGCAGGTCAGCGCCGAACGGCTGGACAAGGGGGACCTGCGGATCACCGTCCACGCCTTCACCAGCGGCGTGGCCGAGCAGGTGCGGGCCGCCCTGCGCGCCCCGCACGCCGGCGTGGTGCTCGATCTGCGCGGCAACTCCGGCGGGTTGGTGGACGAGGCGGTCGGCACCGCCGGGGTCTTCCTGGACGGCGGGGCGGTCGGCTCGTACCAGGAGCGCGGCGGGAAGCGGGAATTGACCGCGCCGCCGGGCGGGGACGAGCGAACCCCGCTGGTGGTGCTGGTGGACGGCGGCACGATGAGCGCCGCCGAGCTGCTCGCCGGCGCCCTCCAGGACCGCAGCCGCGCCGTGGTGGTGGGTTCCCGGACCTTCGGCAAGGGCACCGTCCAGCAGCCCAGCAGGCTCGCCGACGGCGCCGTGCTGGAGCTGACCGTCGGCCGCTACTACACCCCGGCCGGCCGCTCGCTGGACGGCACCGGCCTCACCCCGGACGTTCCGGCCGCCGCCGGCCAGGACGCCGACGCGCTCGCCCTGCGCGTCCTCGCCGGGCTCGGGACCCGGGCCTAGCCCACCGGTGCTCCGGGCGCCGGAACACCCGCTCCGGCGCCCGGAGCACCGGTGCCGGCGCTAAAGCAGCTGCCCGACCGGCCGCCGGGATGCGAGAATGACCGCGCTATGGCAAAGGAAACCGGACAGAAGCTGATCGCGCAGAACAAGAAGGCGCGACACGAGTACACGATCCTCGACACCTACGAGTGCGGCCTCGTGCTCACCGGCACCGAGGTGAAGTCGCTGCGCGAGGGGCGGGCCAACCTGGTCGACGGCTACGCCTACATCCAGAACCACGAGGCGTGGATCGACAACGTCTTCATCCCCGAGTACACCCAGGGGACCTGGACCAACCACGCGGCCCGGCGCAAGCGCAAGCTGCTGCTGCACAAGATGGAGATCCGCAAGATCGAGACCAAGGTCCGGGACGCCGGTCACACCCTGGTCCCGCTCTCGCTGTACTTCAAGGACGGCCGGGTCAAGCTCGAGCTGGCACTCGCGGTCGGCAAGAAGTTGTACGACAAGCGCCAGACGCTGCGCGAGAAGCAGGACACCCGCGAGACGGCCCGCGCGGTGGCGGCGGCCCGGCGACGCCAGCGTTAATCCGCTGGACCCTCGCCCGTCGCCTCGCGTACTATGGCGCAAGCACCACGGACGGTCAACGTCCGAGCTGTTTCTCAAAAAAACATGGGGATGATCGGTTTCGACAGGGGATGTTGAAACAGGGGAAGCGAGCCGAGGAACGCGGCAATGATCTCGTTAACCACGTGTCGCAAAAAAATAATCGCCAACTCTAAGCGCGATTCCCAGCAGTTCGCTCTCGCTGCCTAATTAAGCAGCGATAGCGCTTGGGTGTCAGACCGGGGAGTTCCCGACCCGGACCCTGGCATAATCTAGGGAACTCAACCGTCCGCCCGGGCTGCGAGGGCGGATGGGAAATCAAACAGCAGCTGGGCCTGTTGGCGGCTTGTCCGCGTGACCGCCAGGGCCGAGAAAAGCACAGCGGACTGCGCTCGGAGAAGCCCTGAATTAACTCCACTGGACCCGGGTTCGATTCCCGGCATCTCCACCACCCCATGTTCACACCGAAGGCCGTCCACCGCTCCGAGCGGTGGACGGCCTTCGGATTTTCCGCACTCCCGGTGAGGCGCGGCCGCGCGCCCGGGCGTAGGATCATCCGTCCGCTCGTTTTCCGGAGCCGGATTCCGTCGCAACCCCCGAGGCCATGCAGAGCAACACGGACACCACCCCCACCGCCGACCACGAGAGCGTCCGCGAGCGCGAGATCGCCGGTGAGCAGCAGCACCTCGACACCGTCTACCACCGGTTGGAGGAGAAGCTCGCCGAAGCCGAGTACATCCTGGAGGACGCCGCCAAGCGGGTCCAGGTCGGCACTCCCGGCGCGCTCGCCGAGCGCGACGCCCAGGTCTACCGGGCCGGGGCCCACCTCCAGCGACTCAACAGTGAGTTCGAGGACTTCCTGTTCGGCCGGATCGACCTCCAGCGGGCGGACGCCCCGGAGGAGCACGGCATCCCGTCCGACACCCCGCTCGACCCGGCCGATCCGGCCGTCGCCGAGACACTCCACATCGGCCGCCTGGGCGTGCTGGACGCCGAGTACGGCCCGCTGGTGATCGACTGGCGGGCCCCCGCCGCCGCGCCGTTCTACCGCGCCACCCCGGTCGAGCCGGGCCGGGTCATCCGCCGCCGGGTGATCCGCTCCAAGGGCCGCAAGGTGATCGGCGTCGAGGACGACCTGCTGCGCCCCGACCTCACCCCCACCCTGGACGGCCGGGAGCTGGCCGTGGTCGGCGACGGAGCGCTGATGGCCTCGCTCGGCCGTGCCCGCAGCCACTCGATGCGCGACATCGTCTCCTCGATCCAGAAGGAGCAGGACGAGGTGATCCGCGCCGCCGCGGCGGGCGCCACCCTCGTCACCGGCGGCCCCGGCACCGGCAAGACCGCCGTCGCCCTGCATCGCGCCGCCTACCTGCTCTACCAGGACCGCCGCCGCTACGCCGGCGGCATCCTGGTGGTCTCGCCGACCCCGCTGCTGGTCTCCTACACCGAGGGCGTGCTGCCCTCGCTCGGGGAGGAGGGGCAGGTCGCCATCCGCGCGGTCGGCTCGCTGGTGGACGGCATCGAGGCCGGCACCTACGACACCCCGGAGGCGGCCCGGGTCAAGGGCTCGGCCCGGATGGTGCAGTTGCTGCGCCGGGCCGCCCGGGCGGCGCTGGAGCTGGGCGCCCCGCAGGAGCTCAAGGTGGTCGCCCGCGGCGAGGTGCTGAAGCTGGACGCGGGCCGGCTGAAGGCCGTGCGCGGCAACGTCGTGGGCTCCGGCGGCACCCCGCTGAACCTGCTGCGCCCGCGCGCCCGTCGGCTGCTGCTGGACGCCCTGTGGCAGGGGGCGACCAGGCACCTGCCCAGGCCCGCCGACCACTACGCCCGCGAGCAGCGCCAGGAGGAGAAGGAGTCCTTCGACGAGTACGTCTCGGACGAGGCGGCGTTCCTGGACTTCCTGGACGCCTGGTGGCCGTCGCTGACCCCGCGCCGGGTGCTCGGCACCCTCAAGCAGAGCCGCCACACCAACCGGATCGCGCGCCGCGCCGTCAACCCGGACGAGGCGAGGCTGCTGGCGGCCTCCTGGCGCCACCTGACCCCGGCGGGCGAGGGCGCGCTGTCCGCGCACGACGTGGCGCTGGTGGACGAGCTGCAGGTGCTGCTCGGCGAGCCGACCCGGCCCAAGGTGCGCGAGGTGGACGCGGTGGACCTGCTCAGCGGCCTGGAGGAGGTCACCACCTTCGCCGACCGCAGCGCCCGCCAGCGGGACCGCCGTCCGGTCGAGCGCACGGAGTACGCCCACGTCATCGTGGACGAGGCGCAGGACCTCACCCCGATGCAGTGGCGGATGATCGGCCGCCGGGCCCGGATGGCCACCTGGACGATCGTGGGCGACCCCGCGCAGTCGTCCTGGCCGTTCCCGCAGGAGGCCCAGGCCGCGCTGGACGAGGTGCTGGCCGGCAAGCCGCGCCGCCGTTTCACGCTGACCGTCAACTACCGCAACCCCGCCGAGATCGCCGAGGTCGCGGCCAAGGTGCTGGCGCTGGCCGCCCCGGGCACCCCCTCGCCGAGCGCGGTGCGCCGGGTCGGTGTGGAGCCGCGCTTCGCGGCCGTCACCGATCCGTCGCCGGAGGCCTTCGGCAAGGCCGCCAGGGCGGAGCTGGAGCGGCTGCTGGACGAGGTGGACGGCACCGTGGCGATCGTGGTGCCGATGGACCGCCGGGCCGAGGCGGCGGGCTGGGCCGAGGATCTGGGCGAACGCGTGGTGGCGCTGGGCAGCCTGGAGGCCAAGGGACTGGAGTACGACGCGACGGTGGTGGCCGATCCGACCGGCATCGCCGGCGAGTCGGAGGCCGGCCTGCGGGTGCTGTACGTGGCGCTGACCCGGGCGACCCAGCGGTTGACCGTGCTGTCCGGTCCGGACGACCTGCCGGACGCGGACGGAGTGCCCGCGCTGCTGCACGGCTGACCGGTCCGGGCCGCCCGGCCCGGACCAGCAGGAAGGCCCCCCACCGTCGGTGAGGGGCCTTCAGACGTTGACGACACCGACCCGCCATGCTCGCCTCGCGGCAAGTGGTCCCTCGAAGGGACGAAGGTTGGGCCCGGGGGCTTGGATCGAGCCGGTGTCCCGTCCAATGTAACGCATCGGCCCGGAGAGGCAAGGAGTGGACGCCGGAGACCTCCGGCGGCGGCCCGGAATTGTCGGATCCACACACTCAATGAACGTTATTTCTGGCTACCCCTTGGAAGGTGCGACGATCGAGGTCTAGCATGCGCAGGCGATGCCTTCAACAAAATGTTGAGCCTGCGGGACAGACGGAAGAAGGAAGCGTCGATGGCGACGGTGCCCAGTGTCTCCAACTCGATCACGGTGCGGCTGGAGGTCCCGGCCCGCGGCAACGCGGTCAGCGCGATCACCACGGCCGTGGAGTCCTCCGGCGGATCGGTCACCGGTCTCGACGTCACCGCGTCCGGTCTGGAGGCGCTGCGGATCGACGTGACCGTGGCGGCTTCCTCGGTCGCCCACGGCGAGGAGATCGTCGAGAAGCTCCGGGCGATCGACGGCGTGTCGATCGGCAAGGTCTCGGACCGCACCTTCCTGATGCACCTCGGCGGCAAGATCGAGATGTCCTCGAAGCTGCCGATCCGCAACCGTGACGACCTCTCGATGATCTACACCCCGGGTGTCGCCCGGGTCTGCATGGCGATCGCCGAGAACCCGGAGGACGCCCGCCGCCTCACCATCAAGCGCAACAGCGTCGCGGTGGTCACCGACGGCTCCGCGGTACTGGGTCTGGGCAACATCGGCCCGGCGGCCGCGCTGCCCGTCATGGAGGGCAAGGCGGCCCTGTTCAAGCGCTTTGCCGGGATCGACGCCTGGCCGATCTGCCTGGACACCCAGGACACCGACGAGATCGTCGCCATCGTCAAGGCGATCGCGCCCGGCTTCGCCGGCATCAACCTGGAGGACATCTCCGCGCCGCGCTGCTTCGAGATCGAGGCCCGGCTGCGCGAGGCGCTGGACATCCCGGTCTTCCACGACGACCAGCACGGCACCGCGATCGTGGTGCTGGCCGCCCTCACCAACGCGCTGAAGGTGGTCGGCAAGGAGATCGGCGACATCCGCGTGGTGATGTCGGGCGCCGGCGCCGCCGGCACCGCGATCCTGAAGCTGCTGATGGCCGCCGGTGTCGAGCACGCCACCGTGGCGGACGTGCACGGTGTGGTCCACCAGGGCCGTGAGGACCTCAACGACAGCCTGCGCTGGATCGCCGAGCACACCAACCGCTCGGGCCGCACCGGGAGCCTCAAGGAGGCCGTGACGGGCGCCGACGTCTTCATCGGCGTCTCGGCCCCGAACGTCCTGGACGGCGACGACCTGGCCACCATGGCCGAGGACGCGATCGTCTTCGCGCTGGCCAACCCGGACCCGGAGGTCGACCCGAACATCGCGCGCCAGACCGCCGCCGTGGTCGCCACCGGCCGCAGCGACTTCCCGAACCAGATCAACAACGTGCTGGTCTTCCCGGGTGTCTTCCGCGGCCTGCTGGACGCCCAGAGCCGGACCGTCAACACCGAGATGATGATCGCCGCCGCCCGGGCGCTGGCCACCACCGTCGGCGACGACGAGCTGAACGCCAACTACATCATCCCGAGCGTCTTCCACAAGGACGTCGCCAAGACCGTCGCCGCCGCGGTGCGCGACGCGGCCCTGGCCGGAGTCCAGGAGGACCGGGCGCCGTCCCGCCCGACCCCGGGCATCGTGGGCACCCTCGACACCTCCGCCTTCCCCGTCGTCAAGCTCTGACCGCCCGGCCCGGCGAGGTGTCGCCGATCGGTCAAATGTCCGATTAGCGGTCATACTGGCTCAAGCCCGCCCCGAACCCTTGCGACACAAGGGCGAGGGGCGTGTTTGGGCTTGTCGTGCCTAGGGCGTACGGTAGCCCTGCACGGGGCAGGCGTGTCCGACAAGTACGGAACGTCCCCCTGGTCTTCCGGCGAGTCGTCCCGACCGCCGCCCGCTCCCGGTCCGCCGGAGCCGACGGAGCGTCACACCTCCAACGGGCGGGCGTCGTTCGGGTGGCCCTGCCGGGGCCCGATTGGCTTTCTCGGGGCCGGTCGGGGCAGGATTCGTTCCCAGGCGGGCGGGCGGGCCATTCGACGGCTCCGGCGCGCGGCATCGGGTACGGACCCGGCCTGCGACCACGCATTGCCTGCACGAGCACAGTGTGCGGACCTGCGGCCCATCCGGGTGCCCCCCGGTGGGAGCACCGATGGGCCCCCGCACACCGCAAGCGAACAGACCACAGGAGTACACATGAACCGCAGTGAGCTGGTGGCCGCGCTGTCCGAGCGCGCCGAGGTGACCCGCAAGGACGCCGACGCCGTTCTGGCCGCCTTCGCCGAGATCGTCGGCGAGGTCGTCGCCAAGGGCGACGAGAAGGTCACCATTCCCGGTTTCCTGACCTTCGAGCGCACCCACCGCGCTGCCCGCACCGCCCGCAACCCGCAGACCGGCGAGCCGATCCAGATCGCGGCCGGCTACAGCGCCAAGGTGAGCGCCGGCTCCAAGCTGAAGGAAGCCGCCAAGGGCGCCTGAACCACCCCTTGAACGCCCGAGAGGCCGGGCTCCCCACTGGGGAGCCCGGCCTCTCGCCGTACGGGCCGCCGGTCAGGCGTCGACCAGCTGCTCGCTGGGCAGCTCCACATGGGCGCCCAGGTCGCGCAGCTTCTCCATGAAGTTCTCGTAGCCGCGGTTGATCAGGTCGATGCCGTGCACGGTCGAGGTGCCCTCGGCCGCCAGCGCCGCGATCAGGTACGAGAAGCCGCCGCGCAGGTCCGGGATGACCAGCTCGGCGCCGATCAGCTTGGACGGGCCGGAGACGACGGCGGAGTGCAGGAAGTTGCGCGCGCCGAAACGGCACGGCGTGCCGCCCAGGCACTCCCGGTAGAGCTGGATGTGCGCACCCATCTGGTTGAGCGCGCCGGTGAAGCCGAGGCGGGACTCGTACACCGTCTCGTGGACGATGGACAGCCCGGTGGCCTGGGTCAGCGCGACCACCAGCGGCTGCTGCCAGTCGGTCTGGAAGCCCGGGTGCACGTCGGTCTCCAGGGCGATCGCCTTGAGCTCGCCGCCCGGGTGCCAGAAGCGGATGCCCTCGTCGTCCACCTCGAAGGCGCCGCCGACCTTCCGGAAGGTGTTCAGGAAGGTCATCATCTCCAGCTGGCGGGCGCCGCGGACGTAGATGTCGCCCTTGGTGGCGAGCGCCGCGCAGGCCCAGGAGGCGGCCTCCAGGCGGTCCGGCAGGGCGCGGTGGGTGTAGCCGCCCAGCTCGTCCACACCGGTGATCAGGATGGTGCGGTCGGTGCCCAGCGTGATGATCGCGCCCATCTTCTGCAGCACGCAGATCAGGTCGACGATCTCCGGCTCGATGGCCGCGTTGCGCAGCTCGGTGACGCCCTCCGCGAGGACGGCGGTGAGCAGCACCTGCTCGGTCGCGCCGACGGACGGGTAGGGCAGCTCGATCTTGGTGCCGCGCAGCCGCTGCGGGGCGACCAGGTAGGTGCCCTGCGGGTGCTTCTCGATGGTGGCGCCGAACTGGCGCAGCACCTCGAAGTGGAAGTCGACCGGGCGGCCGCCGATGTCGCAGCCCCCCAGGCCCGGGATGAAGGCGTGGCCGAGGCGGTGCAGCAGCGGGCCGCAGAACAGGATCGGGATCCGCGAGGAGCCGGCGTGCGCGTCGATGTCGGCGACATTGGCGCTCTCGACGTGCGACGGGTCGAGGATCAGCTCGCCGTCCTCGTCACCGGTGCGCACCGTCACGCCGTGCAGCTGCAGCAGGCCGCGGACCACCTTGACGTCGCGGATGTCCGGGACGTTGCGCAGTCTGCTGGGGCCCTGGCCGAGGAGGGCGGCGACCATGGCCTTGGGGACCAGGTTCTTCGCACCGCGGACGCGGATCTCGCCTTCGAGCGGGTTTCCGCCGTGGACCAGCAGGACGTCGTCGGTCATCGTTCTCGCAATCCGGGGTGCCAGAGGAGTGGGACGGGCTCCGGTCCGGAGCCGCGGTTTGGACCGGTGGTACGGGCGTACGGGCGCGTTCGGGCCCCCGGAGAATCCGAGTCGGCACCGTAGAGGGGCGTCCACCATCCGTAGATGGTAGTGGGCGTGCCGGTGGTTCCCGTGAGCCTCTCCCGTGATGGTGCTCTCTCCGGGGCCGCTCCCGCCCGCCGATACGGCCGTACGGGTGTCGCTCCGGCGTGGCGGGGTTTCGAGTGTTGCGGTGTCCGGCCGGTGCAGTTCTGCGGGATCATGTGAGGCATGACGGCGGCCCATTCGCACGGAGGCCGGTCGCACACCGGCCGTCTGCTCGTCGCGACGCCCCTGCTCACCGACCCGAACTTCGCCAGAGCGGTGGTGCTCCTCCTCGACCACGACGCCGAGGGGGCGCTCGGTGTGGTCCTCAACCGGCCCACGCCGGTCGAGGTGGGCAGCGTACTGGACGGCTGGAGCAGACTCGTCGGGCAGCCCGCGGTGGTCTTCCAGGGCGGCCCGGTGGCACTGGACTCGGCGCTGGGCCTGGCCGTCGCGCCGGGGGAGCCGGACGGTGGCGAGCCGCTGGGCTGGCGGCGGGTGCACGGCGCGATCGGCCTGGTGGACCTGGAGGCGCCGCCCGAGGTGCTGGCCGGCGAGCTGGGGAGCCTGCGGATCTTCGCCGGGTACGCCGGCTGGTCCCCGGGCCAGCTGGAGGCCGAGCTGGAGACCGGCGCCTGGTACCTGGTGGACTGCGAGCCGGGTGACGTCTCCAGCCCCGAGCCGGAGCGGCTGTGGCGTTCGGTGCTGCGCCGCCAGCGCGGGCCGCTGGCGCTGCTGGCGACCTACCCGGACGACCCGACGCTGAACTGAACCCCGCCCGGCCGCAGCGCTCGCCCGCGCGACACTGGCCCGGTTTCCGCGGGCGCCCATAGACTTGTCTCCTATGAGCACTCTTGAGCCCGAGCGCGGCCTCGGCACCGGCACCCTGGTCGAGCCCGTCCCGCAGGTGTCCCACGGGGACGGCGACCACGAGCGCTTCGCGCACTACGTCCAGAAGGACAAGATCATGGAGAGCGCGCTCTCCGGATCCCCGGTGGTCGCGCTCTGCGGCAAGGTGTGGGTGCCCGGGCGCGACCCGAAGAAGTACCCGGTCTGCCCGATGTGCAAGGAGATCTACGACGGCATCGGCAAGCCGCAGGGCGGCGACGGGGACGACAAGTAGCCGGCGATACGTAGCCGACCACGCGTAGCCGGCGACGGCAGGTGGCCGCCGGCCGCGGGCGGAACGCGGTTTTGGATGGCAGCGTTTCCGCAATGGTCTACGCCAATCGCTCCAGGGCGGGCAGGATGTCGGAATGGACCTCATCCCCGCACCGTCGAGTGCCGTCCGCCGTCCGGGCGAGGACTTTCCGCTGGACGCCGCCACCACGCTGACCGCGCCGCCGGGCCTGGCCGACGCCGAGCGCTGGCTGCGCGGCACGCTGTCCGCCGCGACCGGGCTGCCGTTCGGCCCGGGCCGGCCGGGCGCGGGCGTCGAACTGGTCCTGGACGACGCGCTGGCCGCCGAGGCGTACCGGATCACGGTGCGCCCCGGCCACGCCCTGCTCGCCGCGGGCGGCCCGGCCGGTGCCCTGTGGGCCGGCCAGACGCTGCGGCGGCTGCTCGGGGCGGACGCCTACCGGCGCGCGCCGCTGCGCCGCGAGGGCTGGGTGCTGCCCGGCGTCGACATCGTGGACGCCCCCCGGTTCGGCTGGCGAGGTGTGCTGCTGGACGTCGCCCGACACTTCCTGCCCAAGTCCGACCTGCTGCGCTTCGTCGACCTGCTGGCCGCGCACAAGCTCAACGTGCTGCACCTGCACCTGACCGACGACCAGGGCTGGCGGGTCGAGATCAAGCGCTACCCGAGGCTGACCGAACGCGGCGCCTGGCGGGAGCGCTCGATGGTCGGCTACCGGACCGGTCAGCGCCGCGACGACCGCCCGCACGGCGGCTACTACACCCAGGACGACCTGCGCGAGATCGTCGCCTACGCGGCCGCGCGCGGGATCACCGTCGTCCCGGAGATCGACCTGCCCGGGCACACCCAGGCCGCCGTCGCCGCCTACCCCGAGCTCGGCAACATCGACGTGGTGGACACCGCCGCGCTCGGGGTGTGGACCGACTGGGGGGTGAGCCCCAACGTGCTCAACGCCTCCGAGGGGACCCTGCGCTTCTTCGAGGGCGTGCTGGAGGAGGTCCTGGAACTCTTCCCCTCCGAGTTCGTCCACCTCGGCGGCGACGAGTGCCCCAAGGAGCAGTGGAAGGACAGCGCCGCCGCCCAGGCCCGGATCCGCGAGCTGGGCCTGGCCAACGAGGACGAGCTGCAGAGCCACCTGATCCGGCACTTCGACCGCTGGCTGGCCGAACGCGGCCGTCGGCTGATCGGCTGGGACGAGATCCTGGAGGGCGGGCTGGCTCCCGGTGCGGCGGTGTCCTCCTGGCGGGGCTTCGGCGGCGGGATCGCCGCCGCCGAGGCCGGGCACGACGTGGTGATGTGCCCGGAGCAGCACGTCTACCTCGACCACCGGCAGGCCGACGGGCCGGACGAGCCGATCCCGGTCGGCTTCGTGCGCACGCTGGAGGACGTCTACCGCTTCGAGCCCGTGCCGCCGCAGCTGGACGGGGCCGCGGCCCGGCACGTCATCGGCACCCAGGCGAACCTGTGGAGCGAGTTCGCGGACAGCGCCCGGGACCTCGACTACCGTGCCTTCCCCCGGCTGGTCGCCTTCGCCGAGGTCGCCTGGTCCGACCTGCCCGCCGAGCCGGCCGAGCGCGACTTCACGGGCTTCGAGCAGCGGCTGGCCGGGCACCTCGGAGTGCTGGACGCGCTCGGCGTCGAGTACCGCCCGGCCGGTGGCCCGCTCCCCTGGCAGCGCCGGCCCGGGGTGGCCGGCCGGCCGATCGACGGACCGCCGCCGGTGCGCTGACCGGCCCGCCGCCGGGCGTTCCGGCGGTGGTCGGGCGGGCTCGCGGGAACTTATGGACGGTCACCTGACGTCAAGAACAGATGAACATCTGTCCAGGCTCTGTTCGGGTCGGGGCAGATACCGCCCGGTTTCGGTCCCAATCGGGCAGCCCCGTTCACCGGTCCCGAAATGATCATCGAGCATTGTGTGCCAGAGTTGCCCAACCCGGCCCGATCGCCCGTACCCTACGGGCCAGGCCGGGCTGCTGATGCGGACAGGACGGCCCAGCCGCGGCGGCAGGCGATCGATGAGCAAGTGGAGCACGGTGGGACCCAGGTGAACCGGACGATCATGCTGCCGGCCTCGCTCGACGAGGCCGTCGACGCGCTGGCCGCCGCCCCGGCCGCGGTACCGGTGGCCGGAGCCACCGACCTCATGGAGGCCGTCAACGCCGGCCGGCTGCGCCCCGCAGCCCTGGTCGGCCTCGGCCGGATCACCGAACTGCGCGGCTGGCGCTACGAGGACGGCGGCACCGCCGTCCTCGGCGCCGGCCTCACCCACGCCCGGATGGACCGGCCCGACTTCGCCGCGCTCATCCCCGCGCTCGCCGACGCCGCCCGCACCGCCGGGCCGCCGCAGGTCCGCAACGTCGGCACCCTCGGCGGCAACATCGTCACCGCCGCCCCGGCCGGCGACACCCTCCCGGTGCTCGCCGCGCTGGAGGCCGTCGTCACCCTCGCCCGGGCCGGCGGCAGCCGCGAGGTGCCGGTCAGTCACCTGCTCACCGGCCTGGACCCGGTGCGCCCCGGCGAACTGCTCACCTGGGTGCGGGTGCCGCTGCTGCACGCGCCGCAGGTTTTCCTCAAGGCCACCGGCCGCAGCGGCCCGGACCGCGCCACCGCCTCCGTCGCCCTCGTCCTGGACCCGGCCCGCCGCGCCGTGCGCTGCGCTGTCGGGGCCGTCGCCCCGGTGCCGCTGCGTCCGATGGAGGCCGAGGCCTGGGTGGCCGGCTGCATCGACTGGGACGGCGGCCGGGAGATCGACCCGGCCGCCACCGCCGCCTTCGGCGAGTACGTGGCCGCCGCCTGCGTCCCCGACAACTACGGCGCCGAGGGCGCCTGGGAGGCCGTGACCGAGGGGCCGACCGCGGCCGCCGTTCGGCTGCGGCGTACCGTATCGGTGCTGGCCCGAAGGGCACTGGGAAGGGCGCTGAAGTGACGACAGACCCCATCGAGACCCTCGACGCCGACCCGCTCGGCCTCACTCCGCAGGTCACCCGTGAGCTGCGCCCGTGCGCCTCCTACACGCTGCGGGTCAATGGTTTCGAACGGCCCGTCACCGACGCGTGGATCGGCGAGAGCCTGCTCTACGTGCTGCGTGAGCGGCTCGGCCTGGCCGGCGCCAAGGACGGCTGCGAGCAGGGCGAGTGCGGCGCCTGCTCGGTGCAGGTGGACGGCCAGCTGGTGGCCGGCTGCCTGGTGCCCGCCGCGCTGGCCGCGGACAGCGAGATCAACACCGTCGAGGGCCTGTCGGCCGGCGGCGGCGCGAGCGACGTCCAGCAGGCACTGGCCGCCTCCGGAGCCGTCCAGTGCGGCTACTGCACCCCCGGCATGGCGATGGCCGTGCACGACCTGCTCCAGCGCAACCACCGGCCGACCGAGGTGGAGGCCCGGCAGGCGCTGTGCGGCAACCTGTGCCGTTGCACCGGCTACCGCGGCGTCCTGGCCGCCGTCCAGACCGTCGCCGACGCCCGCGCGCTGGAGGCCGAGGAAGCGGAGGAGGCCGCCGCGGCCGAGCAGCCGGCCGCCGAGGCCTCCGCCGAGGTGCCGGCCGGTCAGCCCGCCGCCGGGGAGCCGGAGCCGGCCGTCGAGCCGCCGGTCTACACCGACGCCGACGCCTGGATCGAGCACGTCCCCCAGTCGCCCGGCGAGCCGGCTCCCGTGCCCGCCCCGGTCGACCCCGGGTACGCCGACGGCGGCTACGACCCCGGCGTCTACGACACCTCCGCGCCGACCGCGACGCACCCCGGCATCCCCGCCCAGGCCACCGGCGATCACGTCTACTACCCGCCGCAGGCCTACCCCGAGCAGCCCTACCAGGCCACCCCCGCGCACGGCACCTACGTGCCGGCCGGCTACCCGGACGGCCACCAGCCGCAGCACGGCTACGGCAGCGGCCATGACACCGGCTACGACGGCTACGACACCGGCTACGACGCCCCGGTCTACGAGTCCACCCCCGCGCACGGCACCGCGCTGCCCGGCACCGGGTACGAGGGCACCCCCCCGCACGGCACCCCGTACGCCGACCCGCACGGCGCCCCGGTCGAGGGCGGTGCCCCGGCCGGCGCCCCGTACACCGCCACCCCCGCCCACGGCATCCGCCTCCCCGAGGACGACCACGCATCATGACGTCGCCTACCGACATCGGCGCAGCACTCCAGCAGGACGGCGGCGAGGGCGGCGCACCGGAGCCGTTCGGCCTGGGCAGCTCACCGTTGCGCAGTGACGCGCTGCCCAAGGCGCTCGGCATCTACCCGTACGCGGCCGACCTCTGGGCCGAGGGGCTGCTGTGGGGCGCGGTGCTGCGCTCCCCGCACCCGCACGCCCGGATCCGCGGCATCGACACCTCGGCCGCGCTGGCCCTGCCCGGGGTGCACGCGGTGGTCACCGCCGCCGACCTGCCGCCCGGCCCGGACGGCGCCCCGGACGGTGCCCCGGCCGGCCCGATCGTCGCCGACCGGCCGGTGCTGGCCTCCGGCGTGGTGCGCCACCACGGCGAGCCGATCGCCGCGGTGGCCGCCGACCACCCGGACACCGCCCGGCTGGCGGTCGGTCTGATCGCGGTCGACTACGAGCCCCTGGAGGCGGTGACCGACCCCGAGCAGTCCTTCACCGCGCCGCCGTTGCACCCGGACGGCAACCTCTTCCGCCACCTGCCGCTGCGCACCGGGGACCCGGAGGCGGTCGGCGAGATCATCGTCGAGGGCCTCTACCAGGTCGGCCGGCAGGACCCGGCCCCGCTCGGCGCCGAAGCCGGGCTGGCCGTACCGCGCCCGGACGGCGGGGTCGAGCTGCACCTGTCCTCCACCGACCCGCACGGCGACCGCGACCGCACCGCCGCCTGCCTGGGCCTGGAGCCGGACCGGGTCCGGCTGGTGGTCACCGGCGTGCCCGGCGCCACCACCGACCGCGAGGACCTCTCCTTCCAGGTCACCCTCGCCCTGCTGGCGCTGCGCACCGGCCGCCCGGTGAAGATGACGCTGACCCGCGAGGAGTCCTTCCACACCCACACCTCGCGCCACCCCGCGCTGCTGCGCTACCGCCACCACGCCGACGCCGACGGCACGCTGGTGAAGGTCGAGGCGCAGATCCTGCTGGACGGCGGCGCCTACGCGGACGTCTCCGCCGAGGCGCTGGCCGCCGCGACGGCCTTCTCGGTCGGCCCGTACGTCTGCCCGAACGTGTTCGTGGACGCCTGGGCGGTGCGCACCAACAACCCACCGGCCGGACGGATGCGCGGCGAGGGCGCGCTGCAGGCCTGCTTCGCGTACGAATCGCAGCTGGACCAGCTGGCCGCCCGGGTGGGCGTGGACCCGGTGGAGATCCGCCGCCGCAACGCGATGTCCACCGGCGACCCGCTGCCCACCGGACAGGCCGTCACCTGCCCGGCGCCGGTGAAGGCGCTGCTGGACGCGGTGGCGGCCGAGCCGCTGCCCGCCCTGCCGGTGGACGATCCGGACGCCGAGTGGCTGCTGCCCGGCGGGCCCGGCGGCGCCGGGGACCCTTCCGCGGTGCGCCGCGGCATCGGCTACGCCGTCGGCATGGTGCACAT
Organism: Kitasatospora sp. NPDC029312; assembly: GCF_055569215.1. NCBI lineage: Bacteria > Bacillati > Actinomycetota > Actinomycetes > Kitasatosporales > Streptomycetaceae > Kitasatospora > Kitasatospora sp. NPDC029312. The sequence goes on from NZ_JBVHXY010000007.1 coordinate 56,544, forward strand.
GCTGGGCGCCGAGGGCGAGGACGAGGTCTCCACCGCCACCGTGCGGGTCAGCGGTGACCACGCCACGGTGATCTGCGCGGCCGTCGACGCCGGGCAGGGCTTCGCCACGCTGGCCCGGCAGATCGTGCAGACGGTGCTGGGCGTCAGCGAGGTCTACATCGCCCCGGCCGACAGCGACCAGTCGATCGCCGGGCCCTCGGCCCGGGGCCGGCACACCTGGGTCTCCGGCGGCGCGGTCGAGCGGGCCGCCCTGATGGTCCGTCACCAGCTGCTGCAGCCGATCGCGGCCAACTTCGGGATGTCCGCGGAACTGCTGCAGATCGCCGATGGCAAGATCACCTCGTACGACGGGGTGCTGGGCATGCCGGTCGCCGAGGCGCTGGAGGGCAAGGAGCTCTGGGCGACCGCGCAGTGCCGCCCCCATCCGACCGAGCCGCTGGACGAGTCCGGGCAGGGCGACGCCTTCGTCTCCATCTCCTTCTGCGCGATGCGCGCGGTGGTGGACGTGGACATCGAGCTGGGCGCCGTCCGGGTGGTCGAGATGACGGTGGCCCAGGACGTCGGCCGGGCGCTGAACCCGCGCCAGATCGAGGACCGGATCGAGGCCGGCGTGGCCCAGGGCGTGGGCCTGGCGCTGATGGAGGACCTCCAGACCTCGGGCGGAGTGCTGGGCAACCCCTCGCTGACCGGCTACCGGCTGCCCACCTCGCTGGACACCCCGGAGGTGCGGATCGCCGCACTGCTGGAGGAGCGGGACGTCGTCGCGACCTTCGGCGCCAAGGCGGTCAGCGCGGTGCCCGCGGTGGTCGCCCCGGCGGCCGTCGCCGCCGCCGTCCGGGCCGCCACCGGACTGCCGGTCGGCCGGCTGCCGATCCGGGCGGAGGACGCGGTCACGGCCTGACCGGAAAACGGGAAAAAGAATTGCCGGTCGACTTTCCCGGTCGACCGGCAATTCCCTTTTCGTCGAGGCCGTGGCGGGAATCGAACCCGCGTACACCGCTTTGCAGACGGTCCCCTGAGCCACTCGGGCACACGGCCAGTGAATTCAGGATGGCGGGGCGCACGACCGGGGTCAATGAAGTTTTGTAAATTCTGTATGGCAATGCGTGCTACCTTCGAAAGCGGTGGCTGAATTCTCCGCCACTCCGGACGAGCGCGTCGTACCCGGTGACGACAAGACGACGCAGTTCAGCGGCGATCCGGCCGCTGTGGACTGCGGAGGTACGGCCGTCATGGCTTGGCTCGTTCTGATCGTCTCGGGTCTCCTGGAGACCGTGTGGGCGGTGGCCCTGGAATCGTCCAAGGGCTTCTCCCGCCTCGTTCCCACCCTGGTGTTCGGCGTCGCCCTGCTGCTCAGCATGGGCGGCCTGGCGTACGCGATGCGCACCATCCCGATCGGCACCGGCTACGCCGTGTGGGTCGGCATCGGCGCGGTCGGCACCGCGCTGTACGGCATGGCCGTCCTCGGGGACGCGGTGACCATGGCCCGGATCGGCTGTCTGCTGCTGATCGTCGCCGGGGTGGTGGGGCTCAAGGTGCTGCACTGAGCCGGCCTGTTCGCTGGTCCTAGGCCCGCGGACGGAGTCGATCACCGACTCGGGTCAGGAGCCATAGCGGCGGTCGGCTCTTACCATGGCACCCATGACCACTGCCTCCTCCACCTCCGTCGACCCGGCCTCGATACCCGACGGAACCGACTCCGGTGGCGGGGTCCTCAGTGGCCCCTATCGCGCGCTGACGCTGGGGATCGTGTCGGTGGTCCTGGTGATCGCCTTCGAGGCGACGGCCGTCAACACCGCGATGCCGACCGCGGCCCGCCAACTGGACGGCCTCGGGCTGTACGCCTTCGCCTTCTCCGGCTACTTCACCACCACGCTGTTCGCGCTGGTCGTCTCCGGGCAGTGGTGCGACCGGCGCGGGCCGCTGCGGCCGCTGTTCACCGGCATCGCCGTCTTCGGCGCCGGACTGGTGGTGGCCGGGACGGCGCCCGGCATGTGGGTGTTCGTGGCCGGGCGGGCGATCCAGGGCCTGGGCGGCGGGCTGGTGATCGTCGCGCTGTACGTGGTGGTCGGCCGGGCCTATCCGGAGCGGCTGCGGCCGGCGGTGTTCGCGGCGTTCTCCTCCGCCTGGGTGCTGCCCTCGATCGTCGGGCCGCTGGTCTCCGGGGCCGTCACCCAGCACCTCGGGTGGCGCTGGGTGTTCCTGGCGGTGCCGGTGCTGCTCCTGCTGCCGCTGGCCGTGATGGGCCCCGCGCTGACCCGTTCCGAGCGGGAGCACCCGGTGCCCAGGGGCGCGGACTTCGACCGTCGCCGCACCCTGCTGGCCGCGATGGCCGCGGTCGGCGCCGGACTGCTGCAGTACGCGGGCCAGCGCCGCGACCTGGTCGGGCTGGTCCCCGGGATCGCCGGGGCGGCGCTGCTGGTGCCGGCCGTCCTCGGCCTGCTGCCCCCGCGGACCCTGCGGGCCGGGCGCGGGCTGCCGACGGTCATCCTGCTGCGCGGGCTGGCGGCCGGGGCGTTCCTCGGGGCCGAGGCCTTCGTGCCGCTGATGATGACCACCCAGCGCGACCTCTCGCCGACGCTGTCCGGGCTGACCCTGACCAGCGGCGGGCTCACCTGGGCCCTGGGCTCCTGGCTGCAGGGGCGGCCGGGGGCCGAGCGCCACCGCGAGGCGATGATCCGGGTCGGCCTCGCGCTGACCGCGGTGGCGATCGCCGGCGCCGCCCTGGTACTGATCCCCGCGGTGCCCGCCTGGGTGGCCTCGGTGGCCTGGGCCGTCGGCGGGATCGGGATGGGCCTGGCGGTCGCGACCATCAGCGTGCTGATGATGAAGCTGTCCGCCCCGCAGGACGCCGGGGCCAACTCTGCCGCCCTGCAGATGAGCGATGCGCTGGGCAACGTGCTGCTGACCGGCCTGGCCGGGGTGCTGTTCGCGGCGCTGGGCGGCGGCTCGCTCGCCGCCGCCCACGACGGCGCCGCCGCCGGCTCGCCCGCCGCCTTCGCGGTGATCCTGTTGGTGATGGCCGGGGTGGCGCTGCTGGGGACGCTGCTCTCCGGCCGGGTGCGTACCCGGTCCTGACGGTCAGCCGACGGCGCTGGCCGTGGCGGCAGCAGTGGCAGTGGCAGTGGCGGCAGCGGTGGCGGCAGCGGCGGCGGTGGGGGAGGGCTCCGGCGGCGCCGCGGGGGTGCCGAGGAAGTTCTCCCAGCCGCCGGCCGGGGCCTGGCCGGGGGCGAGGCCCTGCAGCTTGCGCAGCACCGCGGGGTCCTGGGCGTCGAGCCAGTCCACCAGCTGGCGGAAGGAGACCAGCCGCACCTCGGGCTTGTCCGCGATGGCCTTGAGCACGTCCTCGACGGCGTTCATGTAGATGCCGCCGTTCCACTCCTCGAAGTGGTTGCCGATGATGTACGGCGCCCGGTTGCTGTTGTAGGTGCGGTCGAAGCCCATCAGGTAGGCGTCCCGGGCCTGGGCCTGGAAGCCCGGGTAGAGCGACGGATCGGCCTTGGTGTTGGGGCCGCACTGGTTGAACATGATGTTGTAGTCCATCGACAGCACCTGGAAGGTGTGCCCGGGGAAGGGGATGGACTGCAGCGGGAGGTCCCACAGCGCGCCGCCCTGGATCTTCTGCGGCCACACCTGGGTGCCGTTGCCGCTGCTGTCGTAGCGCCAGCCGCGCTTGACCGCGGTGGGCAGCAGGTTGCGCTGGCCCTCCAGGCAGGGGGTGCGGCTGCCGATCAGCTCCTTGCGGTAGTCGAAGGGCAGCGCCGGCAGGTCGGTGAAGCCGGTGTTGGTGCGCCAGTTCATCACGAAGTCCATCGCCTGCTGGATCTCGCTGTCCCACTCCTCGGGGGACCACTTGCCGACGCCGGTGGGGCCGCAGAAGTGGCCGTTGAAGTGGGTGCCGATCTCGTGGCCCTCGAGCCAGGCGGCGTGCACGTTCTCCAGGGTGTCGTGGATGTGCTGGTCGCTCAGGTAGCCGATCTCGGAGGCGCCGACCTTGTGCTGCGGCGGGCGGTACTGGTCCTTCTTGGACTCCGGCAGCAGGTAGAGCCCGCTGAGGAAGAAGGTCATCGAGGCGTTGTGCTCCCGGGCCAGCCGGCGGAAGCGGCCGAACAGGCCGTTGTCGAGCTCGCCGGCGCCGTCCCAGGAGAAGACCACGAACTGCGGCGGGCGCTGGCCGGGCTGCAGCCGCTCGGGGACGGGCTGGTGCGGCTGGGCACCGGTGTCGGAGGTCGAGCCGTCGCCGATCAGGACGACCTGCGGCTTCTGCGGCACCGGGGCCGGGACGGCGCTCTGCCCTCCGCCGGTCGGGCCGGCGGGGGCGCCGCCCGTCACGTGCTCCCCGCCGCCGGACCGGTCGCTGCCGCAGCCGGCCGCGAGGGTGGCGGCGGTGGCCGCTCCGGCGGCCAACAGGCTGCGGCGGGTGAGAGCGTCCATGGTCACTCCGTTCATGAGGCGTTCAGCAGGCGTACGGCGTGCGGAAGTCCGGTCGGGCTGGAGGAGCGATAGAACCCACTCGGCTGGGCTTGCTGGTCGGGTCAGCATGGCATGTGGGCGGAAACGGTCGGAGAGGCACAGCGAACGGTCGGAATCGATCGCCCGATTGACGCAACCGAACTGCTGGGTCGACTCGTCGAGCTGTTCGACGGGCAGTTCCTGCGGTGCCCGCACGCGGAGGGCTCCCGTCACGGACGGTGCCCGGGCCCGCACCCGGCGCAGGGAGGGGCCTCCCGACCCTGCCGATCGGCGGGTGCGAATACGACCGTCATGGGGACGTGCCGGTAGGGTCCGATCCGATTGAATGAGTTCCCAGGAAACTCCCAGGAAGCGGGATTCCGGTCGGCAGAGGGGAGCGCCCGTGGGCGTGCAGCACAGCAGGAGCCCCTGGCCGGGCACTCTGGCGGCGGGCACCGCGCTGGTGTTCGGCGCCTGGCTGCTGCACGGCGGCGGCGCACCGGTGCTACCGCCCGCCCCGGCGGCGGGGCAGTCACTGTCCGGCTTCGCGCCGGTCTCCGTCGTCCCCCCGCTCGGCCCCTCCGCCCCGACCCGGATCCGCATCCCCGCCGTCCGCCTGGACGCCCCCGTCACCGAGCTCGGCCTGGACCGGGACGGCCACCTGCAGACCCCGCCCGAGGCCGACCGCAACCTCGCTGGCTGGTACCGCGGCGGTGCCGCCCCGGGCCAGCGCGGAACCGCCATCCTGGCGGGGCACGTCGACAACAAGGCCGGTCCGGCCGTCTTCTACCACCTGGGAGCGCTCCACCGCGGAGACCGCGTCGAGATCGCCCGCGCCGACGGCGCCACCGCCGTCTACCAGCTGTACGCCATCGAAGTGCACGACCGAAAGGACTTCCCGGACGACCGGGTGTACCGCCAGGCCGCCGACGCGCAACTGCGGGTGATCACCTGCGGGGGCGCCTACAGCGAGGAACACGGCTACGAGGGCAACGTCGTCGCCTACGGCTTCCTGGCCGACACCACCGCGCCGGGGAAAGCCGCATGACCACCATCACCCTCGCCTCCCGCTGGAACCCGATCGACTGGCCGCTCACCCACGGCCCGATCCCGTACGCCGTGCTCGCCGCCGGCTGGGGGGCGTTCGCCCTGCTGGCCTTGTCCCGGCACGAGCGCTGGCGCGCCCCGCGGATGCTGGGCGCCCTGCTGGCGGGCGGCGCGCTGACCGCTCTGGTGAAGGTCGCCGTCGACAGCTGGTGGCGTCCCTTCCCGGAGGGCACCCCGGACTTCGTGATGCGCTGGATAGCCGTCGCGCTGTTCGGCATATCCCTGCTCTGCTTCCGGGCGTCCCTGCTGTCCAACCGCCGCCGACTGCTGGCGGTCGGCGGCGTCGCCCTGGTGGTGGTGATGGCCGCCTCGCAGATCAACCGGGGCTTCGACCAGTACCCGACCGCCCGGTCCATGCTGGCCCCGCCGACCGACGAGCTGACCAGGGGCCGTGCGGCCGCCGTCGTGCAGGGCGCGCCCGACCGCCCCCTCTCCGAGACCTGGCACGCCCCGCCCGGCCTGCCCGCCAAGGGCACCCTCTCCACCGTGACCATCCCCGGGACTGCCTCCGGCTTCTCCGCCCGGACGGGATACGTCTACCTGCCGCCCGCCTACCGGGCCAACCCCCGGCCGCTGCTGCCGGTCGTGGTGCTGCTGCCCGGCCAGCCCGGGGCCCCCGAGGACTGGGTCAACTCCGGCGCCCTCCGGAACACCCTGGACGACTTCGCCGCCGAACACCAGGGCCTGGCCCCGATCGTGGTGGTCGCCGACGAAACCGGCGGCCAGTTCTCCAACCCGCTCTGCATGGACTCGCGGATCGCCAAGTCGCAGACGTACCTCGCCGTCGACATCCCGGACTGGATCCACCGCAACCTGCAGACCGCCACCGGCCGCAAGTCGCTCGCCATCGGCGGGGTCTCGCTCGGCGGGACCTGCTCGATCCAGCTGGCCCTCAACGCGCCCGACGTGTACGGCACCTTCCTGGACATCTCCGGCCAGGACGAGCCGACCCTGGGCAGCCACGGGGAGACGGTGGCCAAGGCCTTCGACGGCGACGAGAACGCGTTCGACGCCGTGGACCCGATGCACCTCATGACCCGTCAGCAGTTCCCCGACACCGCCGGCATGTTCGTGGTCGGCGCCGACGACCCGTGGTACCGGCCGGGGCAGGAGAAGATGTACGCGGCGGCGCAGGCGGCCGGGATGAAGGTCGGCTTCCAGACCATCCCCGGTTGGCACAGCTGGGTGGTGTTCCGGCAGGCCTTCGAGCAGAACCTGCCCTGGCTCGCCCGACAGAGCGGACTGATCCGGTGAGCCGCACCCTGGCGGCCCCGGCGGCTTCAACGACGCCCCCGGCCGCAGCGGCTCCGGTGGCGCGCACAGCCGCAGCGGCTCCAGCGGCCGCAGCGGTCCCGGCCGCCCCGCGACCGCCCGCCGCCGAGCGCGGGCCGGGCGCCGACCTCGCCCCCGTCACGCGGACGGCCGAGCCGCGGCCGCAGCGGGTGCGGCGGGCGGCCCGGGTGCTCGGGGGCCGGCTGCGGGCGGCGCCGCTGAGCCTGGCGCTGCTGGCCGGGCTCTGGGCGCTCGGCGCGGCCACCGGGAGCCTGTCCGCCGGGCCGTCCCGGCGGCTGCTCGGCCAGGCGGGCGTCGGCCTGCCCACCCTCGCCGAGGGCCGCTGGTGGACGCCGGTCAGCTCACTGCTGTGGTGCTCGGGAATCGGTGCGTACGTGTTCACCAGCCTGCTGCTGCTCCTGGTCGGCCCGGCGGCCGAACGGCGGCTCGGCCGGCTGCGCACCCTCGGGGTGCTGGTCGGCGGGCAGGTCGTCGGCACCCTGCTGGGCGCGGCGCTGATCGAGGTCGGCTCCGCGGCGGGGGAGCAGTGGACCGCCTCGGTGGCCGACCAGATCGCGGTCGGACCCGGCGTCGGGCTCTTCGCCCTGGCCGGGGTGCTCGGCTACCGGCTCACCGTGCTGTGGCGCCGCCGGCTGCACCTGCTGGTACTGCTCGTCCCGCTGGTCATGACGCTGTACGTGGGCCACCTGCAGAGCGTCCAGCGGTGCTGCGCCGCGCTGGTCGGGCTGGCCGTCGGCGCGCTGCTGAGCCGCGGCCGGCCGTACCTGCGCAGCCACCGCTCCTCGCACACCGAGACCCGGGTGCTGGTCGCGCTGTGCCTGGTCGCTGCCGCCTGCGGGCCGCTGATCGCCTCGCTGTACGACAACGCCAGCGGGCCGTTCAACACCTTCTCCGAGCTGTACTTCTCGCACCGGCTCAGCCCGGACGAGGTGGCGGACTTCTGCGCGGTGTCGGCGCACGAATGCGCCCGGGCGCACGCCGTGGAGCGGATCTTCGACACCCCGGGGCGGCTGATGGCCGCGCTGTTCCCGGCGCTGCTGCTGGTGCTCGCCGGGGGCCTGCGCCGGGGCCTGCGGTTCGCCTGGCGGATCACCGTCGGCGCGGAACTGCTCTGGGTGGCGCTGCTGGCCTGGCTGTACCTGGACGCCGGACCGGTCAGCGGGGACGTGGTGCAGTACTTCGTCGAGGCGATGCTGCTGCCGCTGCTGACCACCGGCCTGCTGCTGGCCACCCGGCAGCGGTTCCGGGTGCGGCTGTCCGGCCGGGCGGTGCGCCGGCTGGCCGGGGTGGTCGGCGGGGCCGCGCTGGTCTGCTCGGCCGCGTACGTGGGGCTGGGGCGGCTGGTGGCCGGGCAGTTCGAGCCCGGGGCGACCGTCCGCCGACTGGTGCACGGCCTGCCGGCCCAGTTCCTGCCGCCCGCTTACAACGACCTGACGCCGGACTACCCGATAGCGGTCGGGCCGGTGGCGCTGTTCCTGGAGACGTACTGCGGGCTGGCGTTCTGGGTGGTCGCGCTCGGCGCGCTGCTGACGGTCTTCCGCCGGCCGGTGCTGCACACCGACGCGGCGGCGGCCGCCCGGGCCCGGGCGCTGCTCACCGCGCACGGCGGCGGGACGCTGTCCTTCATCACCACCTGGGACGGCAACCACTTCTGGTTCGACGAGCACGGCCGGGCCGCCGTCGCCTACCGGCTGGTGGGCACCGTGGCACTGACCACCGGGGACCCGTTCGGAGCCCCGGACGCGCGGGCCGGCGCGGTGGCCGGCTTCGCCCGTCACTGCGACGCCCGGGGCTGGACGCCCTGCTTCTACAGCGTCTCCGCCGAGACCAGGGCCGCCGCCGCCCAACTGGGCTGGCGTTCGGTGCAGGTCGCCGAGGACACCGTGGTGCCGCTGCCCGAGCTGGCCTTCACCGGCCGCAAGTGGCAGGACATCCGCACCGCCTTCAACAAGGCCGGCAAGCAGGGCATCACCGCGGAGTGGTGGGCGTACCCGGAGGCGCCGATCGGACTGCGCGACCAGATCCGGGCGATCTCCGAGGAGTGGGTCTCCGAGAAGGGCCTGCCCGAGATGGGCTTCACGCTCGGCGGGCTGGAGGAGCTGGACGACCCGGACGTGCGGGTGCTGATCGCGGTGGACGAGCAGCGGACGGTGCACGGGCTGACCAGCTGGATGCCGGTGTACGAGAACGGCGTGCCGGTGGGCTGGACGCTGGACTTCATGCGGCGCCGCTCGGAGGGCTTCCGCGGCGTCAACGAGTTCCTGATCGCCTCGGCCGCGCTCGGCTTCCAGGGCGAGGGCGCGCGCTTCCTGTCGCTGTCGGGCGCGCCGCTGGCCCGCACCGGGCAGGACGAGGAGCCCACCGGGCTGCAGCGGATGCTGGACGGGATGGGCAAGGTGCTGGAGCCGGTGTACGGCTTCCGCTCGCTGCTCGCGTTCAAGGCGAAGTTCCAGCCGGAGTACCGGCCGTTGTACATGGCCTACCCGGACCCGGCCGCGCTGCCCGGCATCACCCGGGCGATCGGCAAGGCCTACCTGCCGCACCTGACGCCCGCCCAGGGCGTGCGGCTGATGCGCAAGCTGACGGGCTGAACGGCTGAACGGCTCAACGGCTGAAGGGCTGAACCGAGAACGGCTGAACGGGCTGACCCGGCTGACCCGGCTGCCGGGCGCCGCCGCGCCCTGCGGGCGAGCGGGTGACCCCGGCGCTCAGTCGAGCAGCTGGGCGAGCGCACGGTCGGCGTCCAGGTGCAGGTGCTCCTCGCCCTCGGCGACGAGCAGCCGGCTGCGTCCCAGGAAGCGCCGCAGGTCGGCGGTGTCGAACCGGAGCAGCGCGGTGCCCTCCGGGGCCCGCAGTTCGACCATGGTGCGCCGGCCGGGCGCGGGCCGGAGGTGGACGTCGCCGACGCCGGCGGGCAGCTCCAGTCCGGCCGAGAGCAGCTGACGGGCGAAGACCCAGACGATGTCCTCGGCTTCCCCGCCGTCCTCGGGGTCGTCCAGCGAGAACTCGGCGGGGAAGGCCATCCGGACCGCGAACGGGTCCTCCGGCAGGTAGGACAGCACCACCCGCAGCCGGGCGCAGCGGTGCGCGGAGAGGATCAGGTGGGCGTGGACGGTCTCCTCGACGCGGTGGTGCACGGCGGGTCCCTTCGGGTGGTGGCGGTGGGGCGGCCTCACACCTGTGAGAGCGGTGGGACGGCGTCCGATTACGCGCTTTCGGTTGGGCCGTCCGCGTGATCCGCATCACGTCGGTTTCCGGCCGTCCAGCCCTCGGCCGGGCCCGGGTCGCAGCGCCCGAACGGCGCCGGGGCCGGTAGGCTGGGCGGGTTGTCCGATCGCCGCCCGACCGCGGGACAAGGCCATAAAACCGCCTCTGACCTGCGATGATCCCCCTCGGAGACCGTGAGTACTGCCGCCGCCTCCTCGATGCCGCTGTTCTCCGACGTACCGGAGACCGAGGCGCCCGTCCGGGCCGCCGGCCATGCCGCGCCCGCCGCCTCCCACCACCTCTCCCCGGCCTTCCCCGGCCGCGCCCCGTGGGGCACCGCGGGCAAGCTGCGGGCCTGGCAGCAGGCTGCGCTGGACAAGTACATCGAGACCCAGCCGCGCGACTTCCTCGCGGTCGCCACCCCCGGCGCAGGCAAGACCACCTTCGCGCTCACCCTGGCCTCGTACCTGCTGCACAACCACCTGGTGCAGCAGGTGACGGTGGTCGCCCCGACCGAGCACCTGAAGAAGCAGTGGGCCGAGGCCGCCGCAAGGATAGGCATCAAGCTGGACCCGGCGTACTCCTCCGGACCGCTGTCCCGGGAGTACCACGGGATCGCGATCACCTACGCCGGCGTCGGGGTCAACCCGATGCTGCACCGCAACCGGACCGAGTCCCGGAAGACCCTCGTGATCATGGACGAGATCCACCACGCCGGTGACTCCAAGTCCTGGGGCGAGGCCTGCTTCGAGGCCTTCGAGCCGGCCACCCGCCGGCTGGCGCTGACCGGTACGCCGTTCCGTTCGGACACCAACCCGATCCCGTTCGTCTCCTACGAGGCCGGCGGCGACGGCATCCGCAAGTCCGTCGCCGACTACACCTACGGCTACGGCAACGCGCTCGCCGACCACGTCGTGCGCCCGGTGATCTTCCTCAGCTACAGCGGCAACATGCGCTGGCGCACCAAGTCCGGCGACGAGCTGGAGGCCCGGCTCGGCGAGCCGATGACCAAGGACCTGATCGCCCAGGCCTGGCGCACCGCGCTGTCCCCGCATGGCGAGTGGATCCCGGCCGTGCTGCAGGCCGCCGACCGCCGCCTGACCGAGGTCCGCAAGGCGATCCCGGACGCCGGCGGGCTGGTGATCGCCACCGACCAGACGGTGGCCCGGGCCTACGCCAAGATGCTGCGCGAGATCAGCGGCGAGAAGGTCACCCTGGTGCTCTCCGACGAGGCCGAGGCCTCGCAGCGGATCTCCGACTACTCGGCCGGGACCTCGCGCTGGATGGTCGCCGTCCGCATGGTGTCCGAGGGCGTCGACGTGCCCCGGCTGTGCGTCGGCGTGTACGCGACCTCGATCTCCACCCCGCTGTTCTTCGCCCAGGCCGTCGGCCGCTTCGTGCGCGCCCGCAAGCGCGGCGAGACGGCCTCGGTGTTCCTGCCGACCATCCCGATGCTGCTGGGCTTCGCCAACGAGATGGAGCTCCAGCGCGACCACGTGCTGGACCGGCCGAAGAAGGAGGGCGACGGCCTCTTCGACGAGGAGGACCGGCTGCTCGCCGAGGCCGAGCGGGCCAACGACGGGCCGGACGGCGCGGGCGGCGAGGAGTTCTCGTACGAGGCGCTGGGCTCCGACGCCGTCTTCGACCGGGTGCTCTACAACGCCATGGAATTCGGCATGCAGGCCCACCCGGGCAGCGAGGAGGAGGACGACTACCTCGGCATCCCGGGCCTGCTGGAGCCGGACCAGGTGCAGATGCTGCTGCAGAAGCGTCAGCACCGCCAGATCCAGCGCAGCAAGACCAAGCCCGCCGAGGAGGCCGACCTGCTGGAGCTGCCGGCCGAGCAGCGGCCGGTCGTCACCCACCAGGAGCTGCGCGAGCTGCGCAAGGAGTTGAACGCGCTGGTGGCCGCCTGGCACCACCGCACCAGTCAGCCGCACGGCACCATCCACAACGAGCTGCGCCGCCAGTGCGGTGGCCCGCTCACCGCGCAGGCCACCGCCAACCAGCTGAAGGCGCGGATCGCCCGGATCCGGGAGTGGGCGAAGTAACGGTCCGGCAGGCGGCGGGCCCCTTCCCCGGCCGGCCCGCCCGGCCCGGCCTCGCTGCCCCGGCGTCTCTGCCCCGGTGTGTCCGGAGATCGGACCGCAGTCGAACCCGTGCCCTGGTACGGCCGGTGAATTGCGGGACTTTGTCCGGAATTCCGGGCGGTGACGGTGACGATCACGCCCGAATTTTGGACAACCACTTCCGCCACGACATTTCCTTCACTACCTTTCCCCCACGCTCTTCCGCCGGGTAACCCCCGCGGGACGGGCTCCGCAGGACCGCGCGGCCGTCAAGGACGACACCGCCCGGTCCGAGCGCGGCCACCCCCACCTGCGCGCGACACCGACCTTGGACCGGCGCCGCCCGCCCCGCGAGCGCCGCGGAAAGGATTGTCCGTCGTGACTGCCGAGACCTCCCAGACGCTTGACCGCGGTGTCCGCGTCCTCAAGCTCCTCGCCGACTCCGAGCGCGGGCTGACCGTCACCGAGCTGGCCGCCCGGCTGGCCGTCAACCGCACCGTCGTCTACCGGCTGCTCGCCACCCTCGAGCAGCACGGCCTGGTCCGCCGCGACATCGGCGGCCGCGCCCGGGTGGGCCTCGGCGTGCTGCGGCTGGCCCACCGGGTGCACCCGCTGCTGCGCGAAGCCGCGCTGCCGGCGCTGCGCAGCCTCGCCGAGGACCTCGGCGCCACCGCCCACCTCACCCTGGTGGACGGCAACGAGGCGCTGGCCGTCGCCGTGGTCGAGCCGAGCTGGACGGACTTCCACGTCGCCTACCGGACGGGCCTGCGCCACCCGCTCACCGAGAGCGCGGCCGGCCGGGCGATCCTGGAGGCCCGCGGCTTCCCCAGCCAGCGCCGACCGGAGCAGGGCTTCATCGTCACCCGTGCGGAGGAGCAGTCCGGCGCCAGCGGGGCCGCCGCCGCGCTGCTCGGACTGAGCGGCATCGAGGGCAGCGTCGGCGTGGTGATGCTGAACGGCCTGGTGCCGGAGCGGGTGGGCCCCCGGGTGGTGGAGGCGGCCACCGAGGTCGCCGACGCCCTGAGGTAGCGCCCGCGCCCGCCCGCGGCGACGGCAGGAGGGCGGGCTCAGCACAGAGCGGCGCCGGGTGTGTTTGGATTCCCCTTGTGTCCGACACCAAGCTGCCCAAGGCCCTCTCCTCCCCGCGGACCCGCGTGCTCGCGATCTGCGGGGTGCTGGTCGCCGCGCTGTTCGGCGTGGCCGCCTTCGTCCCGCTGCCGTACACCCTCACCTGGCCGGGCCTGACCGCGGACACCCTCGGCACGTACGAGAACCGCCCGGTGCTGACCATCACCGGGGCGCCGCTGCGCACCACCGAGGGCGAGCTGCGGATGGTCACCATCACGGCCACCAACGCCGGGCAGCGGACCACCTTCCGGCGCGCGCTGCAGGCCTGGTTCGACTCCAAGGAGGCCGTCCGCCCGACCGAGACGGTGTACCCGCAGAGCGACCCGGCCAAGGCCGACCAGGAGACGGCCCTCCAGATGTCGGAGTCGCAGGACAGCGCCACCGCCGCGGCGCTCGGCTACCTCCACCTCTCGCCGGCCCAGGTGAAGGTCAAGGTCGACCTGGGCGCCGTGGGCGGCCCGAGCGCCGGCCAGATGCTGGCGCTGGGCATCGTCGACAAGCTGGCCGGCGACGGCAAGGGAGGCGACCTCACCGGAGGGCTCAGGATCGCGGGCACCGGCACCATCGACAAGGACGGCAACGTCGGTCCGGTCGGCGGCGTCCCGCTGAAGACCCAGGCCGCCGCCCGGGACGGCGCGACGGTCTTCCTGCTGCCCAAGGACGAGTGCTCGGACGCCAAGGTGAACACGCCCAAGACACTGCGGCTGGTGCCCGTCGGCACGCTCGCCGAATCGGTCTCCGCCCTGGAGGCGCTCAGGAGCGGCGGCGCCGTCCCCAGCTGCTGACGGAGGGGGCGGGCGGCTCTGCGGAGGCCGACCGCCCTACTCGGCGGCCGCCTGGTCCACCAGCGGCAGGATCCGGTACGGCACCGGGTTCTCCAGCACGATCGCGGTGGACGAGCGGACGATCCCGTCGAAACCCACCACCCGGTCGATCACCCGCTGCAGATCGGCGTTGGAGCGGGCCACGATCCGCACCAGCATGTCCCCGATGCCGGTGATGGTGTGCAGCTCCAGCACCTCCGGCACGCCTGCCAGGTGCGCCCGCACGTCGGCGCCCTGGCCCTGGGAGATCTCCAGGGTGGCGAAGGCCGTCACCGGGTAGCCGATCGCCGCCGGGTCCACCTCCGGGCCGAACCCGCCGATGACGCCCTTGGCCTGCAGCCGGTCCAGCCGGGCCTGGACGGTGCCCCGGGCGACCTGCAGCCGCCGGGAGCACTCCAGCACGCCGATCCGCGGCTCCTCCGCCAGCAGCCGGATCAGCCGGCCGTCCAGGGCGTCGATCGCGTCGTTCCCGCCGCCCGGCGGGGGAGCGGACCCGCCCTGGGCGGCCGGGGACCCGGGTGAACCGGGGGCGCTCGGGGAGTGGGCGGGGGGCATCGCGGCTCCTCTCCGGTGGGTATCGCGTACTGCGGTGCGGCCGATTCTCCCGCCCAGGGGCGCGGCTTGACCAGGAGGGACGGTACGGCCGCGCGGCGGTCGCTCCGGTGGCACCCGGCACCCGGCACCCGGCACGTGGTGGTCGACCGGGCCGGGTGCGGCGGCCTCAGCGGATCGCCGTCTCCACGACCGGCGGGTGGCCGTTCCAGTACACGAACACCGAGTTGGCCTGGTTGTCCCTGGTGAAGTCCACCCGCAGCCACTGGGGGCCGTTCCACACCTGCATCTGCCAGCCCGGGTCGGGGGTGGCGGAGACCAGCGAGGCCTCGTCGGCGCGGACGTCCAGTGCGACCCGGCCGCCGGGGACGGGGACGCTCCTCACCGTGGAGGTCGCGGTGGCGGTCGGCGAAGGCCGTCGGGACGGTGGCGGGGTGGCCGTGGTGACGGCCGGCGGGCGGGTGGCGGTGGCGGTCGGGGCGGCCGACGTGGGCGGGGGCCCGTCCTGGGCGGCCGTGGGCGGCTGTTCCGGTGCGGCGGTCGCGGCGGGCGCGGTGTACGGCGTGCCGTCGGCCTTCGGGGAGGGCAGGGGCAGCGCCGCGGGCTGCTCGAACGCGGCGCCGGTCAGCACCGCGTGCACACCGAACCAGGACAGCGCCACCGCCGCCCCGGTGGCCGCCGCCCAGGCGCCGAGCTGTACCAGTCCGTTCCGCATCGTCCGCACATCCTGCCGTACTCCCGCGCCGCCCGGCGGACACCCCCCGTATTCGGCAGGGCAGTTGCACAATGTCCGCAGGCCGTCCGGACCCGGCCCCCGAGGTACAGACCACTGCCCGTCGATGGCGTACCGTGCAGGGCCATGGCAACAGTGCTCGTGGTCGAGGACGACCCCTTCGTACGCTCCGCCCTCATCCGCCACCTGACCGACACCGGTCACGCGGTCCGCAGTGTGGGCACGGCCCTGGAGGCGCTGCGGGAGGTCGCCCAGGTCGGCTGCGACCTGGTGATCCTGGACCTCGGCCTGCCCGACCTGGACGGCAGTGAGGCGCTCAAGATGATCCGGGGGCTGACCAACGTCCCGGTGATCATCTCCACCGCCCGGGACGACGAGGCCGAGATCGTCCGGCTACTCAACGACGGGGCGGACGACTACCTGGTGAAACCTTTCTCCGGGGAGCACCTGAGCGCCCGGATGACCGCCGTGCTGCGCCGGCTCGGCAGCGCCGCCGCACCCGTCGCCCAGGTGCTGCGGGTCGGCGGGCTCGCCATCGACGTCCAGCGGCGCGAGGCCGTCCTGGACGGGCGGCCGCTCGACCTGACCCGGCGCGAGTTCGACCTGCTGGCCTTCCTGGCCGCCCGGCCCGGCGTGGTGGTGCCGCGCAAGGAGATCCTCGCCGAGGTCTGGCGGCAGACCTACGGCGGCGACCAGACCATCGACGTCCACCTCTCCTGGCTGCGCCGCAAGCTCGGCGAGACCGCCTCCAACCCCCGCTACCTGCACACCGTCCGGGGCGTCGGGGTCCGGCTGGAGGCCGTCGACGGGCCCGGGGAGCGCCGGACGTGAAGCGGTTCGCGCACTCGCTGCGCTGGGCCATGATCAAGGCCGCCGTGGCCGGGACCACCATGGTCGCACTGGCCTTCCTCATCCCGCTCGGGCTGATGGTCCAGCAGACCGCCCGGGATCGGGCGTTCACCGCCGCCGAACGGCAGGCCGCCGCACTCGGCCCAGCGCTCGCCATCACCACCGACCAGGACGCCGTCAACCGGGCGCTGGCCAGCACCGACGCGGGCGCGCAGGGGCGGATGGCGGTGCACCTTCCCGTCCCCACCGGGGTGCCGACCGGCGGCGGACCGGACGGCCCCACCATCGGCGAGGGGCGCGCGGCCCTCGGCGACGTGGCCACCGCCGGCGGCCAGGGCCGCTCCTTCACCGTCGCGGTGCCCGGCGGCTACGCCCTGCTCCAACCGGTCGCGGTGGACACCGGGCGCACCGCCGTGATCGAGGTGTTCGTGGCCGAGAGCGACCTCACCAGGGGCGTCGCCACCGCCTGGCTGGTGCTCTCCGCAGTGGCGCTCGGCCTGGTCGCCATCGCGGTGCTGGTCGCCGACCGGATGGGCGGCCGGATCGTCGCCTCCGCCCGTCGGCTCGCCGCCGCGGCCCGCTCGCTCGGCACCGGGAACCTCGCGGTCCGGGTGCCGGTGACCGGCAAGCAGGCCGACGGCAGCCCCGAGGAACTGCGCGAGGCCGCCCAGGCGTTCAACGCCATGGCCGACCGCGTCGTCCAACTGCTAGCCTCCGAACGGGAGTTGGCCGCCGACCTGTCGCACCGGCTGCGCACCCCGCTGACCGTGCTGCGGCTCAACGCCGCCTCCCTCGGCAACGGCGACGCGGCCGACGCCACCCGCTACGCGGTGGCCCAGCTGGAGCGCGAGGTCGACCAGATCATCCGCTCCGCCCGCCGCGCCCCCGAGGACGCACCCGCCGTCGCGGTCGGCTGCGACGCCGCCGAGGTGATCCGCGAACGCGTCTCCTTCTGGTCCGCCCTGGCCGAGGACGAGGGCCGGCGCTGGCAGCTGGCCGGTGCCGAGCAGGCCGCGCCGGTGCCCGTCCAACGCGCGGACCTGGCTGCCGTCGTCGACGCGCTGCTCGGCAACGTGTTCCGGCACACCGCCGTCGGCACCGCCTTCTCGGTGGACGTGCTGGCCACCGACTCCTCGGTGATCGTGCTGGTCGGGGACGCCGGACCCGGCTACAGCGACCCGGCCGCCGCCCTCAAACGCGGCGAGGGCCACGGCGGCGAGGGCTCCACCGGCCTCGGCCTGGACATCGTCCGCAAGCTCGCCGAGTCCACCGGCGGAGACCTGGCGCTCGGCCGCTCCGCCGTGCTCGGGGGCGCGGAGACCAGGCTGCGGCTGCGCACCCGGCCGGTGGAGGCGACCGCCGCGCGGGCCGGGCGGCGGCGGTCGCGGGGTCTGCTGTTCCAGAAGTAGCGGGGGGCGTCGGGGCCCGTTCCCCAGCCGGGTCTATTGGCTGCCATCCCTCCAGACCAGGCCGGGTCCCCCTGCCGGACCGGTTCCTTAACTGCGGCTTAAGGGAGTTCTACCCCTGGCTCAGCCGCCCGCTCGGGGCCCTCCGGCGCCGCTAGCGTCGGGTCGCGCCGGTCACCCGACCGGCGAACGCACCCGGAGGTAGCGCGCAATGACCACCCAGCCCACCCGCCGTACCGGCCACCGCAGGCGCAGCCGAAAGGGCGCCGTCATCGCGGCCGGCGCACTCGCCGTCGCCGTGGTCGCGGGCGGGGTCGTGGCACTCGCCTCCTCGGCCAGCGCCGCCTCGCTGGGCGCCGTCTACAGCCGGACCAGCAGCTGGGACTCCGGCTACACCGGGCAGTACCTGGTCACCAACCCGGCCGGCAGCCCGATCGAGGACTGGACGCTCAGCTTCGACCTGCCGGCCGGGGCGCGGATCGACTCGCTCTGGAACGCCACCTTCACCGCCGCCGGGCAGCACGTCACCGTCAAGCCGGAGTCCTGGAGCAGGCGGCTGGAGCCGGGCAAGAGCGTGGTGGTCGGCTTCGTCGCCCAGGGGTCGGGCGCGGCCCAGGCGGAGCCGGCCAACTGTCTGATCAACGACACCTCCTGCCGGGCGGGTGACGGCGGCGCACCCACGCCCTCGGGCCGCCCCACGGCCACCGGCACGGCGGCTCCCACGGCTTCGGCGTCGGCCACGGCCGCCCCGTCGGCCACGGCTTCGGCGAGCGCCACCGCCAAGCCCACGACCGCCACCCCGACCGCCACCGCGAAGCCGACCACCCCGGTGCCGGTGCCCACCCCGACCGCCACCCCCACGGTGACCGGTGTGCCCGTCCCGCCGGTCGGCGCCGGGGCCGGCTTCGCCCCGTACGTGGACACGTCCCTCTACCCGCCCTACGACCTGGTCGCCACCGCCAAGGCCACCGGCGTGAAGGACTTCACCCTCGCCTTCGTGGTCTCCGGCGGCGGCTGCTCGCCCAAGTGGGGCGGCGTGAGCGACCTGTCCGCCGACGCGGTGGCCGCGCAGATCGGCGCGCTGCGGGCGGCCGGCGGTGACGTCCGGGTCTCCTTCGGCGGCGCCAACGGCAGCGAGCTGGCCCTCGCCTGCGGATCGACCACCGACCTGACCGCCGCGTACCAGCAGGTCGTCGACGCCTACGGCATCACCAAGCTCGACTTCGACGTCGAGGGCGGCGCGATCGCCAACGCCGCCGCCAACACCCGGCGCGCCCAGGCCGTCGCCCGGCTCCAGCGGAACGCCGCCGCCAAGGGCAAGGCCCTCGACGTGTCCTTCACGCTGCCCGCGCTGCCCTCCGGCCTCACCCAGGACGGCGTCAACCTCGTCGCCGACGCCAAGGCCAACGGCGTCGCGATCGGCGCCGTCAACATCATGGCGATGGACTTCGGCGACGGCGTCGCCCCCAACCCGCAGGGCCGGATGGGCGCCTACGCGATCGCCGCGGCCACCGCCACCCAGGCCCAGGTCAAGAGCGTGCTGGGGCTGGACGAAGCGTCCGCCTGGCGCAAGGTCGCGGTCACCCCGATGATCGGCGTCAACGACGTCGCGAGTGAGGTCTTCACCGTGGCCGACGCCAAGCAGCTCGCCGACTTCGCGAGGACCAAGCACCTCGCTTGGCTGGCCATGTGGTCCGGCACCCGGGACAAGGCCTGCGAGGGCGGGGCCAAGGGCTACGCCGACGCCACGTGCAGCAGCGTCGTCCAGCAGCCGCTGGAGTTCACCCGGACCCTCGGCGGCTACACCGGCTGACCGGCTGACGTCCGCCGGGCCTTCCGGGCCCCCGTTCCGCCCCGGCCGTCCGTGCTCAGTCCGCAGCCGAGCACGGACGGCCGGGGTGTCACCGTTCCCAGCTCAGGCCGGGTTTGTGACGCTGTGTAGTCAATCGTGGCCAGGCCGCGTTCGACACCATCCGGTATCGTCGCTGGTTGGCCGAGCGGTGGACGGAGTGGACAAGTGACAGCGGTGCAAGACGAGCGAAGCCCGGTGCGGACCGTGCCCGATCCCTCGCCCGCCCCGCTCTCCGACCGGCTGCGGTCCGCGCTCGGCGCCCCGGTGCGCGCACTGCGCGAGGCGCCCCGCCGTCCGATGCTGGCCGCCTCGGCCGTGGCCCTGCTGTCGCTGGTCGCGTACGGGGTGGTCCGCCACTTCGTCCACACCTCGATGGTGGACATGATCGTCTACCGGGCGGAGGGCGCCGCCGTCGCGAACGGCACCGACCTGTACGCGCTGCGCGTCACCGAGTGGAACCTGCCCGCGACGTACCCGCCCTTCGCGGCGATGCTGTTCGTCCCGACCACCTGGTTCCCGATCGCCGTCCTCCGGGTGGCGATCACTGTCGGCAACCTTGGGCTGCTCGCCCTGCTCGCCCACCTCTCGTTCAAGCTGGTGGGCTGGCCGCGCCGCGAGCTGCGGCCGATCGGCGTGGTCCTGGTGACCGGCCTCGGCGTCTGGCTCGAACCCGTGTTCACCACGCTCCGCTACGGCCAGATCAACCTCGCGCTCGCCTGCCTGATCCTCTGGGACCTCACCCGTTCGGACGCACACCGCAGCAAGGGCATCGCGATCGGCATCGCCGCCGGCATCAAGCTCACTCCCGGCCTGTTCGCCGTCTACCTGCTCATCACCGGGCGCGTCCGGGCCGCCTTCACGGCCGGCCTCACCTTCCTCGGCACCTTCCTGATCGGTGCGTTCCTCCTGCCCGACGCCACCTGGGGCTTCTGGACCGAGTACCTCTACGACTCCTCCCGGGTCGGCAAGACCGAGATCGTCGACAACCAGTCGCTGCGCGGCGCCTTCGCCCGCCTGCTGCACACCGCCGACCCCGGCCTCGCGGCCACCGCCGGCGCCGGCCTGGTCGCGCTGGGCGGCCTCGCCGTCGCCGCCTGGGCCGCCCGCAGCGGCCGCTGGCTGCCCCGCTCCGAGGCCTGGGGCGTCTGCTGCGCCGCCATCACCGCCGTGCTGATCTCGCCGATCAGCTGGACCCACCACTGGGTCTGGTGCGTACCCGTACTGATCCTGCTCGCCGCCGAGGCCTCCGTCGAGCACGCCCGCCCGGCGGGCGTGCGCAGGCTGCGCTGGCGAGCGGCGTTCTGGGCCACCGCCCTGGCCTTCGCGTCCTTCGCGATGTGGGCCGCGAAGCCGCTCGGCGCCGCCGTCCTCCACATGTCACCGCTGCGCCAGCTGCCCACCTCGATCTATCCGTGGGTCGGACTCTGCTTCCTGCTCGCCGCCGCCATCCGGATAAGGGCCCGGCGACGCTCCGCCGGCGCTCCCCTCGTCCGGCTCCCCGGACAGCGCAACGGCGGCGGCGGACCCGACGCCACCCGCGGTCGTCAGCAGGCCCCCGCGGCCCGCTGAGCCGGCGAGGGCGCCGCTGCTCCTCTGCTCCTGGTCGCGCTCCTCCTGCAGGCGCCGGTGTGCCTCGTGGACGTGCCAGTGCACGCTGCGGCGCACGCCTACGCGAGCAGCTCGGCGAGCGAGCCGTCCATGTCCAGGGCGGCCAGCTCGCTGCCCGGCGGGACGAGCCGGTGCGCCCGCTCCAGCCAGGCCGCCACGGCCGGCAGCGGCGCCTCCAGCAGTGCGTCCCCGGCGGGCGAGCTCAGCGCCAGGCAGAGCACGCTGCGCCGGCCGGAGCGGGTCGGCCAGATCCGCACGTCGCCCTGGCCGCACGGGCGGAAGGTGCCCTCCACCAGCAGCTCGCGGGCGAACACCCAGGTCACCGGGGAACCGCTGTCCAGGTGGAAGGTGATGTACACGGCGTACGGGTCGTGGCTGCCGTAGGTCAGCCGGGCCTGGACGGGGACGCTGTGCTCGGGGGAGAGCACCAGGTTGAGCTCCAGCTCGTGCTCCACGACGCTGATGGGGCGGTCCATGATCGTCTTCCTCTCTGGCTTCGGTTCGTGCCCGGTTCCGGGCCCTTGACCTTTGAGAGGGCGGTCCACACCGGCTCTTACACACGTTTCCTGGATTTCTTCGGGAAGTTCCGGGAGGGGGCGTGAACGGGCGGGAATGCGGCGCGTGAAGCCACGTCGCGCGCCGGTTTCCTTACCTCGGGCGGCCCGCCGCTGTCCGGCGAATCACCAACTTTCCGTCGGCACCCCGCCGAGGCACTACCCTTTGTGACTGCTCGGCGACTGTCCGCCCCTCGTCGGCGCCCCCACTCGCGCGCCGACCGCCCGGTGCGTGCGCGGGCGCGCCGCAGCGGCTTGTGACTTGCGACTTGCGTCGAGACCTTGCGCGTCGAGACCAGTTCCGATCCGTTCCGACCGTGCCGACCCCCATCGGCCCCGTCGAGACCTGGCAGGAGAGGAGACCCCCATGGCGGACCGCCCCATCGCCGCCGACGGCGACCCGGCCGTCGCACCCGAGCCGGGCTACTACCCCGACCCCTCCATCCCGGGCTTCGTCCGGTACTGGGGCGGCTCGGCCTGGGTGCCGGGCACCAGCCGCCCCGCGCCCGCCGAGGGCGAGGTGCTGGAACCGCCCCGGTTCGCCACCCGGCGGCCCGGGCCCGGCGCCGGTCCCGGGCCCAACCCCGGCCCTGGCGCCGCTTCCAACCCCGGCCCTGGCGCCGGCCTCAGCTCCGGCCCGGCCGGGCCGCAGGTGGTGTCGCCCCCCGTGGTGCCGGTGCCGCAGGCCCGCTCGCACTCGCCGTCGCCGTTGCCTCCGGTCTCCTCGTCGCCGGCGCCCTCGGCCGGGTCGTCGCCCTCGTCCGGGCCCTCGTCCGGGTTCTCCGGGACCTCCGGTGACACCGGGCCGGTCTACCTCGACCAGACCACGGGCGGGGCCTCCTTCGTGGTCGGGCCGCGGGTGGCCGAGGTGATCGGCGGCCCGGTGTTCCGCACCGTCGAGGCCAGCGGGGAGGAGGCGCCCGGAGGGACCGGCTGGCAGGCCGATCCACGGGAGCAGCGGGGCCTGATGGAGACCGGCGGGTCGCCGCGCTGGGTCTCCTGGGGGGTGCTTCCGGGGGCGCTTGAGGCGGAGGAGGGGCGCGCGGAGGTCGAGCACGCTGCGGTTGCCGTCGAGGTGGCCGCCGCGATCGCGCCCGCCGTGGCGGTGACGATGCGGGAGGCGCCGGGGGCTGCGACTGCGGCCGCGGTGTCGCTGCCGGCGGTCGAGGGGGAGCGGGAGCCGGCGCCGGACGTCGCGGACGAGGTCGAACCGGTGGCCGGTGCGCCGACTGCCGGGGGGCAGGACGTCGGCGCGCAGGGCGTCGGGGGCGCCGAGGCCGAACCGGAGGTCGTGCCCGCTGCCGGGCGGGACGCTCGCGTGCCGGTCGCCGCCCCCGCTGCCGTGTCCGGGTCGGCTTCCGCGCCTACCCCGGCGCGCGCCTCCGGCGCTCCGCTGCCCGCCGTGCGGCCGGCTCGGGAGACCGCCGTGCGGCCGGCCCGGGAGACCGCCGTCCGCCGTCGGCCCGGCCCCGCCGCCCCGGCCGCCTCCGCGGTGCCGGCCGGGCTGGGACGCCGGCTGGCGGCGCGGGCGGTGGACACCGGGGTGCTGCTGGTGGTCGCCGTCGCCGCCGGCATCCCGCTCGGCCGCTCGGTGGCCGACCACATCCAGCAGAAGCTGGACCAGGCCAAGATGGCCAGCTTCCTCGCCCGCCGCGAGGTCCAGGTCTGGCTGGTGGACGACGTGGTGGTGGGCAAGCTGGCCGTCCTGCTCGGCATCCTGGTGTTCGCCGGCCTGCTCTACGAGGTGCTGCCGATCGCCCGCACCGGTCAGACCTTCGGCAAGCGGCTGGCCCGGATCCGGGTCGTGGACGCCGCCCAGCCCGGCAGGTCCAGGCTGAGCCTCGGCCGTTCGCTGGTGCGATGGGCCGTCAGACAGCTCGGACTGGTGCTGCTGCTCGGCCTGGTGTGGCCGGTGTTCGACCGCCCGGCGCGGCGCGGCTGGCAGGACCGGGCGGCCCGGACCCGGGTGGTCCGTGCGTGAGCGGCGCCCCCAGCCTTTACCGACCCGCTGGCAACAAAACGGACAAAATGTCCTGAGCGTTGAGAATGGGCGATGTTCTACTCGGGGAATGAGCACCCACGACCCCTCAGGCCCCCAGCCGGAGGGGGGCGGTAAGCCCTCCTTCGACAAGCAGCCCCCGAACCCCGGCGGCGCGCCGGAAGGCGAACCGCCGGGCCCGACCCCCTCCGACACCCCGCCCGGCGCCCCGACCGAGGGCCCCGGCGCGTACCAGGGCACCTACGGCGGCTCGGGCTACGGCCAGAACCCGTACGGCCGGCCGCCCCACGACCAGCCGCCGTACGGTCAGGCCCCGCCCGGCTACGGCCCCGGCGCGTACGGCACCCCCGGCGCCGGGCCCGTTCCCGGAATGCCGCCGATCGGCACCTGGCCCAGGCGGATCGTCGCCCGGCTCATCGACTACGTCATCCTGCAGGCCATCGGCGTGCTCGTCGTCGGCCCCTTCGTCGACCTCTCCACCCGCGAGGGCTCCACCAGCGCGTTCTGGCTCGGCTGCGCCCTCTACCTCATCTACGAGGCCCTGATGCTCAGCCGGGACGGCCAGACCCTCGGCAAGAAGGCGATGAAGATCCGCGTCGCCATGCTGATCGACGGGAACTCGCCCACCCAGTCCGCCGCCTGGACCCGGGCCGCCGTCTACATCCTCCCGGCCGTGCTCTGCTGCGCCGGCCTATGGTGGCTCATCGACGGAATGTTCGGCGTCTTCGACAAGCCCTACCGGCAGTGCATCCACGACAAGGCCGCGAAGACCGTGGTGGTCACCACCGAGCTCTGAGCGCGGCGACGGGACGACGCCCGGCGGCGGATCAGCGCTGCCGGGCGTACGTGCGTCCGGTTCCGGCAGGGGAGGCCCCGGACCCGTCGGCCGCGGCCGACGAGCGGACGGAGGCGGACGGCGGGAACACCGCCACCGCGGTGCCGAGCACCAGCGCGAACGCCACCAGCGCCGCGATCTCCAGGACGCCCGAGGCGCCCGAGACGGCCAGCAGGACCACCGTGGTGGCGACGACGGTGAACGAGCCGAGGCAGAGCCGGGCAGCGGACGGACGCGGCATGGCGGGAGTCCTTCGCACGTCGGGGGAAACGGGCGCAAGCGGTGCCGGTTCCAAGGGGCCTGTCCGGCAAGGGAGTTCGTTGAGGCCAGGCTAACCCGCAAGGCCCGGGGGCACAGGGGGCGCACAGGCTCACCCGGGGTCGTCCGGACCCCTCGGTACGGTGGGAGCCGCCCACACCAAGCAGACCGGGGGAACCGACTGTGCCCATCCCCGCCGACTGGCCGACCACCGAGGCCCAGGCGCTCGCCGAACAGGAACGACTCCGGCCGCTCGTCCGGACCGACGACGACGGGCCCGAGGACCGGCTGATCGCCGGAGTCGACGTCGCGTACGACGACGACCACGACCTCGTCGTCGCCGCGGCCGTCCTGCTCGACCGCGACACCCTGGACGTCGTCGAAGAGGCCACCGCTGTCGGCCGGATCGCCTTCCCCTACGTCCCCGGACTGCTCGCCTTCCGCGAACTCCCCGCCGTCCTCGACGCCCTCGCCGCCCTCACCCGCACGCCCGACACCGTCGTCTGCGACGGCTACGGCCTCGCCCACCCGCGCCGCCTCGGCCTCGCCAGCCACCTCGGCGTCCTCACCGGACTGCGCACCCTCGGCGTCGCCAAGACCCCCTTCACCTTCGACCACCGCGAACCGGACGCCGAACGCGGCTCCTGGACCCCGCTCACCGACCCCGCCACCGGCGAGGAGGTCGGCCGCGCGGTGCGCACCCGCGCCGGCGTGAAACCCGTCTACGTCTCGGTCGGCCACCGCATCGGCCTCGACACCGCCGTCCGCACCACCCTCGACCTCGCCCGCCGCTACCGGCAGCCCGAGACCACCCGGCACGCCGACTCTCTCTGCCGCCGCGCCCTGGCCGAGGCCCTGCACACCCGGACGCCCTCGAACTGACCGTGCCCCCGGCGGCATTCGGGCCCCGTGTGTTAGACATGAGGCACCGGGGCCCCGGCCCCGCCACAGGGGAACGGACGCACGGGGGAGGCGCCGACGTGGGATCAGGAACCGGCTCGACCGGCGGCAACGGGCAGGGCTACCGGGTCGAGGTCGAACAGCTCCGCACCTTCGCCGGCCAAGTGCGGCTGCTGCTCAAGGCGTTCGAGAAGGACGCCAACGGCACCAACGCCCACGGGAACAGCGGCATCGGCAAGGCGGCCTTCGGCACCTTCGCCGAGGCCACCGAGATCCACAGCCGCTACAGCACCATGCGGGACGCGCTGCGCGACGTGCTCAACCAGCTCCAGAGCGCCGTCGACGAGGCCCAGAAGAGCGCCGAACTCACCGCGACCAACTACGAGGAACACGACCAGCACGTGGCCAAGAAGCTCAAGCTCGCGGACGACGGCTGGTCGGTCGCCGACCCGTCCGCCACCAGCCGGGCCGCCTACGACGCCAACCAGGTCCCGTCCGTCCGCGGCAACGCCACCCGCTAGCCCACCGCCCGCGACCCGAACGGAGGGGAACCACCCGTGGTCTACACCGACTTCACCAAGTACAGCCACGCCCAGCTCCGCACGATGGTGCAGGCCCTCGACCCCGGCGCGGTGATGGCCGCCGGCGACCCCTGGCGCAAGGCGGCGACCACCCTCAAGGAGATCCGCAAGACCCTCACCAAGGCCAGCACCGACGCGGCCACCTCCTGGGAGGGCCCCACCAGCAACGCCTTCCACACCCGCATGCTCAACCTCGCCGCCAGCATCAACGAGGCCGCCGCCTACGCCAACGACGCGGCCAACACCCTCCACAACATGTCCGAGGCCATGGCCAAGGCCAAACACGACATGCCGGAGGAACCCGGCAACTGGGACAAGCTCAAGGACACCGTCGGCGACGTCCTCAGCACCGACGACGAGCACATCCCGATCGCCGACCGGAAGAAGGCCGAAGCGGCGGCCATCATGCAGACGCTGGCGATGCACTACCGCATCGCGACACCGGCGTTGAAGGCTCCGCCACCGCTGAACGCCAAGCCGCCGACGGCGAAGCCGGGCACGATCGATGACGTCCATGATGTCGGATCGCAGGACCTGAACGGAGCGGCGGCGGCGTTTGCGGTGGTGTCGGGCACGTCGATCGGGGCCGCGGGAGCATCTGGCCCCCCTCCACAGCGTCCGAAGGCCTCCGCACAATCGATGGCTGCTCGCTCCGCGTCGAGTAGCACGCCCGTTCCGACCGACTCGGGCATCAAGGGCGGCACCGCACAGGCGCCTTCGAAGCCATCGGCCACGACGGGCCGTGGCCCGGATACGGGCATTTCAGGCACTCCGGTGGCCCGTCCGACCGGAAGTGTGCCGAACCCCGTCACCTCCGGGACTCAGACGTCCGGTTTGAACACCATCTCGCCCACGGGACCTGCGAGCGGGCCGATCGCCGGCGGCGGGCAGACGGCCGTCAGTCCGTCGGGGCCGACCGTGCAAATGACCCCGGTGGGGCCCGGCTTCGGACAGAGCAAACCCGGATTCGGCAAGTATTCGCCCGGTGGCGTGGAGCCGGTGGAGGGTGCGGGCCCGCGCGGAGGCAGAGCCGTCAGTGCCGGTGAGGCCCCGGGGATCGGGGCCGGCGGCCGCGGGGTGCCCAGTGCCGGAACGCGCGGCAAACAGGCCTTCACGGAGGGCGGATCCGGGCTGGGTGCTCGGAACCGGATGGCTGCCGAACCCGAGATCCGTGGCACGGGCGCCATGGCACCCGTGATCCCGACGGGTGAGACGCGTCGCCGCGAGAAGGGCCGAGGAAGGGACGGAGGGCGACCGGACTACCTCGTCGAGAACGAGGAAACCTGGGCGTCGGACAAGCCGACCAACCCGAACGTGGTGGAATGAGGCCGGTCCATTACGGACGGGTGATCTGATCGCATCCCGCAGGCCGGTGATCTGCGGGATGCCTCGCTGAGTGGGGTGACCGGGTTTGACGAGCCGCCCGTTGGCGCGTGGTACGGCGGCCCTAGCCGTCGGGATGCTGATTTGGAGTGTCGCCGCGCCGGCGGCCTCGGCCGACCAGATCAGGGACCATCAGTGGGCTCTGAAAACGTTCGAGGCCGAAGCCACGGTTTGGCCCGTAAGCCAGGGCGACGGGGTGGTCGTCGGCGTGATCGACACCGGGGTGAACCAAGATCACCAGGATCTGACCGGACAGGTGCTTCCAGGGGCCGACTTCTCCGGGGGCAACACGGATGGTCGCGTGGACTCCGACGGCCATGGCACCGGGATGGCGAGCCTGATCGCGGGGCATGGTCACGGGACACAAGCCGGGGTGATGGGCTTGGCGCCCAAGGCGAAAATCCTGCCGGTGAAGGTGGGCACCAAAGGCGATGATTCCGCACCTCAACAGACCGGCTTCGCCGACGCGATCCGCTTCGCGGCGGATCACGGTTCTCGGGTCGTCAACGTCTCCTTGGGAGGAAGCTTCCGCCTCGACACGGAACTACGAAAGGCTGTCAACTATGCGGTGTCAAAGGACGTGGTGCTCGTGGCCGGTGCCGGTAACTCCGGCGACGACCCGGACGGCGTCGGGTACCCGGCAGCCTTTCCGGGCGTGGTGGCAGTAGGCGCCGTGGACTCCAGGGGCAGTGTGTGGGACCGTTCCACGCCAGGTCCCGAGACCACGCTCGTCGCGCCCGGGACGGACATCTACCGCGCCACGGCCAAGTCCCCGACGAGCTACGGATCCGGAAGCGGCACCTCCGACGCCACCGCCTACGTCTCCGCCACCGCCGCGCTCATCCGCTCCAAGTACCCCAGCCTGTCCGCCGGGCAGGTGATCAACCGGATGATCAAGACCGCCACCCCTCCGGCCAACGGGACGGTCGTCCCCAACAACCACTACGGCTACGGGACCGTAGCGCCCGCGAAGGCGCTGGAGGCCAACCCGGCGGTGGACGACGGGCCCAGGGAGAACCCGCTGGTGAAGCGGCCGGAGTCCAAGGGTGCCCCGCCGGCCGACGACGGCGGCGACGCGACGGACCAGCCCTCGGTGCAGCCGGTGGTCCCCGAGGGGGACGGTGGCGGTGGCAGTGACGACACCGGCCTGATCCTCGGTGCGGCGACCGCCGGTGTCGTGGTGCTCGGTGCGTCGGTGGCCGCGGTGCTGGTGGCCCGGCGGCGGAGGCGGGCGGCTGCTGCTTCCGCACCATGGCCGCAGCAGCCCCCGCACGGCGGCCCCGGTCAGTGACTGGTGGGCCGGTCGTCGCGTAGCGGGCCCGGCCGGCCTATTCGGCGACGGCCGTCGCTGGCAGGATTTCGGCGGCGGCTGGCGCCCATGCCGCTGGTGGGCGGGCGATCCCGGCGGCGATGCTGGGCCCATGACCACTTCTGAGTACGCCCCGAGCCCCGCCGACGCCATCGTCCCGGACGACAAGGACTGGACGTGGGTGCTGGAACGGCCCTGTACCGACTGCGGATTGGACACCCCCCGGGTCGTCCCCACGGATGTCGCCGCGATGGTGCGGGCCAACGCGGACCGCTGGCTGGCGGTCCTGGCGGGGAGTGGGGAGGGGCTGCGTCGCCGTCCGTCCCCGGAGGTGTGGTCGGACCTGGAGTACGCCTGCCACGTCCGGGACGTCTTCCGGCTGTTCCTCGTCCGGTTGAACCTGATGCTGGACCAGGACGATCCGCTGTTCCCCAACTGGGACCAGGACGAGACGGCGGTGGCCGAACGCTACGGGGAGCAGCGGCCGCAGACGGTGGCCGGGGAGCTGGCGGAGGCCGCCGAGGCGCTGGCGGCGGCGTTCGAGGCGGTCACGGGCGGGCAGTGGCGGCGGACCGGGAACCGCAGTGACGGAGCGCGGTTCACGGTCGAGTCCTTCGCCCGGTACCTGATCCACGACCCGGTGCACCACCTGTACGACGTGACGGGCGAGCGGGTCTGAGGTCGGCGGGGGAGGGCCGGCTCACCAGCCGGAGGCCTCGCGCAGCATGGTGCGCCGCAGGCGCCCGGCCACGCTGGCGGTGTCGGTGCCGATGACGTCGGCGATCTCGGGTGCGGCGAGGCCGACGACGTAGTGCAGGATCGCCAGGTCGTCGTCGGCGGGGTGGCGGTCCGGGGCGACGGCGGTGGCCTGCCGACTGCGGTCGGCGACGGTGCTGCGCAGGATCTGCCAGGCGAGCGCGGTGGGGTTGGGACTGGTCAGCAAGTCCCGCCAGTGCACGGCGATTTCGGCGAACGCCTGTTGCACGGCGGTGGCCGCGTCGCCGTGCTCGGTCAGCCACACCCGGGCGTAGCTGAGGTACCGGGGGCGGTGGAGTTCGCAGAAGGCCGCGAATTCCAGTGGCACGTCCTCCGGTTCGCCGGGCTCGGGGGGATGCTCGGCGGCGCTCGTATGACGGTTGGTCATCTCGTCTTCCCGGAAGGGGAGATGGGTTTATGACGGTCGATCATCTGTGCTCACTCTACGGTAGGCCCTCGGTGCGCTGGGTGACCAATCTGATGGAATGCCCGGAACCCGTCGCCGGTCGACCGGTTCCGGCGCGAGCCGGTGCGGGTCGGGGGTGGTACTGCCGGTCGAAGGTCGGGCCGGGGCCGGTCGAGGGTCGGGCCGGGGAGTGCTGCGCAGTGCTGCGGAGGGGCGTAGGCGGGAGCGTGTCTCGGCTGGTCAGACGGCGTGGCGGGGCTGGTGCCGCAGGGCAGTTGAGGTGCCACCGTAGGGCCTGGCGGGGCTGGCGTCCACGCCCACGGCGCGAAGCGGCGCCCGCACAACCATCCACGCAACCGCACTCACGGCGGGGGGTTTGCATCCGGGCGGGTCGGGCTGGGCGGGCAAGGGGTGGGGCCGGGCGGGAGCGGTCCGGCGCGGCCGGGAGGAGGGGGTTCGGCGATCGCGCCCCGGAGGCCTGCGGCGACCGGGGCGCGGGGCTGGGCGGCGCGGGGCCGCCCGGTCAGGAGTTGGTGCGGACTTCCGAGGGCGTGAACCGGTCGTCGGCGGTGTTGCCGCGTTCGACCTGGCCGGGGAAGGCCTCGACGGTGCGCCGCCGGGCGAGCTGGGCGGCCGCCGCGGTGGTGTCCTCGCGCTCGCACCGGTGAGCGCCGTGAGCGCCGTGACCGCCGTGACCGCCGTGGCTGCCCGAACCGCCGAGTCCGCCGGAACCGCCGAGTCCGCCGGAACCGCCGAGTCCGCCGGAACCGACGGGACCGCCGGGACCACCGGAGGTGCACGTCGGATGCCCGCCGGCCCCGTGCCCGTCGGCGGGGTGCACGCCACCCGCGTGCGCGGTACCGGAGTGCGCCCCGCCCACGTGCGCCGTACCGGCGTGTGCCGCCCCTGCGTGCGCCCCCGCCGCGCGTCGGCGCCGGCCGAGCGCGATCCGCTCCGCGTGTTCCTCGGCCGCCTGTCTAGCGGCCAGATAGGCCTGCACGGCAGCCATCCCGTAGACCGGCTGGATCAGCTGGTGTCCCTTGAAGAAGGGTCTGGCCGGTGCGAATCCGGCGGCGACCACCAGGTCGCGGATCTCGGCTATCTCCGCCTCGCTGCGGGCGGTGAAGCGGACCTCCCAGCCCTTCTTGTACGTATGGCCCTTCTCGCCGCTGCGGCGCGCCGGGTCCGGGCGGCGGACGTATCCGGGCAGACGGCCGAGGCGGAGCTGGGCCGCGCGGAGGCCGGCGGTCTCGTCACGTGACATGACGTAAGCCTAGGCAATCGCGGGGGTGGGTTTGACGCTTGGCGGGTCCCTCGCCGTATGCCTTTGATCACTCTGGGTCAGACGACCAGGTCGGCGATCATTTTTGATCAGATCCGATAGGCGTATGAACGTCCTTTACTCCAAATGAGTGATGGTATGGGGACTTTAGTGCAGGCTGGTCCCAGTTTCGCGACGGTTGGGTAACAGTGCGTCAGGCTGCGACTCGCGGGCCCGGGTGGTTGGGGATGGTGTCCGCATGAGTTATCGGATCCCCTTGCCGCCGCCCTCGCTCGAGGAGTTGGCGAAGCGTCAGCAGAACGTCGTCACCGCGAGCCAGCTGCGGGCCCGGGGTGTGCCGACCCGGGTCGTCACCGAGCACTGCCGCCGGGGCGGCCCCTGGCAGCGGCTGCTGCCCCGGGTCTACCTGCTGCAGTCCGGCGAGCCCACCCCGGAGCAGCGGATGTGGGCCGCGCTGCTGTACGCGGCGCAGAACGGCCGGGAGGAGGGCCGCCGCGAGGGCGCCGTGATCACCGGCGCGGCCGCGCTGGCCCTGTACGGCTTCACCGCCGTGCCCCGGCTGCCGGCGGTGACCGGAGTGGACGTCCTGGTGCCGCGCCAGCGCCGGCTCAAGGACGCCGGCGAGGTGCGGATCCGGCGCACCGAGCGGGAGTTGGTGGCCCGCTCGGTGCACGGGCTGGCCTGCGCGCCGGTGGCCCGGGCGGTCGCCGACGCGCTGCGCGAGTGGACCGTCGACCCGGCCGCCACGGCGCCGGTGCGCGAGGTGCTGCGGGAGGCCGTCTGTCGCCCGGAGAACCGCTGCACCGTCCGGGAGTTGGCGGTCGAGCTGGTGGACTCCGGGCTGACCGCCGAGCCGAGGGTGCGTGCCGCGCTGGACGAACTCCTCGCCGCCGAGCGGGACTTCGTACTGGAACAGGTCGACCGGCTGGTGGACGAGTGGCTGCTGCCGACCCCGCTGACCGCCCCCGAACTGCGGATGCGCGGCGGCACCTACATCGCCGTACCGGACCTCTACTGGCCGGAGCGCGGCGTCGCGGTGGAGGTGGACTCGGACCTGCGCTGCGTCAGCGAGGGGGAGGCCGCCTGGGTGCGCGGAGGCCAGCACCGGATGGAGTACCTGGGCATCCGGGTGGTGTACGTGTCCGGCGCCCGGCTGGCCGCGGACCCGGAGGCGGTCGGGGGCGAGCTGCGCGAGGCCTACCGGGTCGGCGGGACGGACGTGGTGGAGCTGCTGGTGGTCTGAACGCCGCCCGCGGTCACCGCACTTACGCCGTCACCGCCTGTCCATCGTCACTGCTGCTGACGTGGTCACCGCACGCACGGGCGGGCCAGGGGCGGGGCTCACGGGCGGACCACCGGAGTCCCGACCAGCTCGACCCCGGCCGCGCGCAGCTCGTCCAGCACGGCGGCGGTGGTCGCCGGGGCCACCCCGGCGGTGAGGTCGAGCAGCACCCGGGTGGTGAAGCCGGCCCGCGCGGCGTCCAGGGCGGTGGCCCGGACGCAGTGGTCCGTGGCGATGCCGACCACGTCGACCTCGTCCACCTGCCGCTCGCGCAGCCACTCGACCAGGCCGCGGCCGTTCTCGTCCAGCCCTTCGAAGCCGCTGTAGGCCGCCGAGTGGGCGCCCTTGTCGAACACCGCCTCGACCGCGCCGGAGATCACCGCGGGTGCGAAATTGGGGTGGAAGCCCACGCCCTCGGTGCCGGCCACGCAGTGGACGGGCCAACTGGAGACGTAGTCCGGGTCGGCGGAGAAGTGCTCGCCCGGGTCGATGTGGTGGTCCCGGGTGGCGAGGATGTGCTGGTAGCCGGGGGAGGACTCGGCGATCAGATCGGTGATGGCGGCGGCCACCTCGGCGCCGCCGGCGACGGCCAGGCTGCCGCCCTCGCAGAAGTCGTTCTGCACGTCGACGACGATCAGTGCCCGGTGCATGGCTCGCATCCTCGGATGTGGTGGGGGCGGTGCGCCCCGGTGGTGGGGGCCCTCGGCGGCTCTGGAGGACTCCGGCGGAACTCTACGGCTGACTCTTCCACGGCTGACTGTTCCACGGCTGACTCTAGGGAGTGCCGCGCGGAGGCGGAAGGCCTGTGGGCCGACCGCCGGTCCGCGCGGACCCGGCCCGCCGGTCGGGTCAGTCGATCAGCTCGGTGGGGATGACCGGGTCGCCCTTGGAGAGCTGGGTGGCCGACAAGGGCAGGGCGGCCCGGGCCCTGATGTGGCGCTCCCGGGCCGCGCTGAGCGGCTCGCGGCCGACGGTCTCGCCGCCGAGCACCAGCGGCACCTGCACCAGGTGCGGCCGCAGTGCCTCCGGGACGGCGCCGGTGCCGATCACCTCGGCCTCGGCCACGCCCTCGGCGTCGGGCCGGCGGGCGGCCCACTTGCGTCCGCCGATGCTGGTCTTGCCGCCGGCCGCTCGCTTGGCCACCGGCACCAGCGGGCCGTCCTGCGTCCCGGCCCGGGCGACGAGCTTGTAGACCATCGCGCAGGTGGGGTGCCCGCTGCCGGTGACCAGGCTGGTGCCGACGCCGTAACCGTCCACCGGGGCGGCGGCCAGTGCGGCGATCGCGTACTCGTCCAGGTCCGAGGTGACGATGATCCGGGTCTGCCGGGCGCCGAGCTCGTCCAGCTGCCGGCGGACCCGGTGGGCCGCCAGGACGAGGTCGCCCGAGTCGATCCGGACGGCGCCCAGCTCGGGACCGGCCACCTCGACCGCGGTGCGCACGGCCTCGCGCAGGTCGAAGGTGTCGATCAGCAGCGTGGTGCCCTTGCCCATCGAGGCGATCTGCGCCTGGAAGGCGTCCCGTTCGCTGTCGTGCACCAGGGTGAAGGCGTGGGCGGAGGTGCCGGTGGTCGGGATGCCGTACTGGAAGCCGGCCTCCAGGTCGGAGGTGGCGGCGAAACCGGCCACGTACGCGGCGCGCGCGGCGGCGACGGCGGCCTGCTCGTGGGCCCGGCGGGCGCCCAGCTCGATCACCGGACGGGCTCCGGAGGCGGCGGTCATCCGGGAGGCGGCGGCCGCGACGGCGGAGTCGAAGTTGAGGATCGAGAGGATCACCGTCTCCAGGATGACCGTCTCGGCGAAGCTGCCCTCGACGGTGAGCACCGGGGAGCCGGGGAAGTAGACCTCGCCCTCGGGGTAGCCGTGGATATCGCCGCGGAAGCGGTAGTCGGCGAGGTAGCGCAGGGTGTCGTCCTCGACCACGCCCTGGTCGGCCAGCCAGTCCAGTTGGGTGGTGCTGAAGCGGAAGTTCTCGACGGCGTCCAGCACCCGGCCGGTGCCGGCCATCACGCCGTAGCGGCGGCCGGCGGGCAGGCGGCGGGTGAAGACCTCGAAGACGGAGCGGCGGTGCGCGGCCCCGCTGCGCAGGGCGGCCTGCAGCATGGTGAGCTCGTAGCGGTCGGTGAGGAGCGCGGTCGACCCGGCCGCGCGCCCTGAAGTGGCGTCCATGAGGATGATGCTACTACCACTTAGCGTCAGAGTGACGATTTCTCGCGACGCGACCTGGGGCCGGAATCGCCCGGGTGTCGCCCGGATGGCAGCATGGGCCTTGAGGGTTCACGGACGAGTGTGCAACGAGGAGGCCCGGCGGTGAGTGTCGCGCCCGTGGAGATCGAGCGCCCGGAGGTCGAAGGACAACCGGTGGCCGAGCCGGACACGCCCTGGGTGACGATCGTGCACAACGATCCGGTCAACCTCATGAGCTACGTCCAGTACGTCTTCCAGGCCTACTTCGGCTACCCGAAGGACAAGGCGCGGAAGCTGATGATGGACGTGCACACCAAGGGCCGGGCGGTGGTCTCCAGCGGCTCCCGCGAGGAGATGGAACGCGACGTCCAGGCGATGCACGGCTACGGCCTGTGGGCGACGCTCCAGCACGACTGAGCACGCGCCGGGCGCACTTGGGCCGGGCGCGCCGGGCCGGGGGTTCCGGGCGCACCCGGTGCCCCCCGGCACCCATACGACTGACCGCCCGCCGGCCCGGCGGCGCGGCCGAAGACGACGAAGACGGGCTGACCGATACAGATGGCTGGGTTGTTCGAGAGCACCGGCGATGGCGGCGCGGCGATCGCGCTGGACGAGGTGGAGGCCTCCATCCTGCGCTCGCTGGAAGTGCAGATGCTGGAGCTGATCGGGCCCGGCCCGGGCGGCGACGGGGGTGACCCGCTGGCCGCGCTGTTCGCCGAGGGGCCGTCCGAGGCCCCGGCCGATCCGGCGCTGGCCCGGCTGTTCCCGAACGCCTACGGTGATCCGGCGAAGCCGGACGACGCCGAAGCGCTGGCCGCCTCCAACGAGTTCCGCCGCTACACCGAGCTCGACCTGCGGGCCCGCAAGCGGGACGACGCGCTGCAGGTGGTGCGGACGCTGGACGGCCTCGGCGACTCCGGGGTGCTCAAGCTGCCCGCCGCGGAGTGCCCGCGCTGGCTGGGAGCGCTGAACGACCTGCGGCTGACCCTCGGAGTGTGGCTGGAGGTCACCGAGGAGGACGAGCGTGGCCTCTACGAGCTGCCGGACGGGGACGAGCGCAAGCCGCTGGTGATGGCCTACCTGTGGCTGGGCGCGCTCCAGGAGTCGCTGCTCGAGGCGATCACCGACTGACGGCGGCCCCGTGCCGCCACCGACTGACGGCGGCCCGTTCCGCCACGGGCCGGGAGTGACCCCGTTCCGTTCGCCGTTCCGGGCGATCTTGCCCGCTTTCGGGCAAGTCCTGACCGCTATGTCCAGCATGCGGACGATCAACCGGAATATTTCTGTCCAAATCGGGCGAACCCTATCAGGTCATGCTCAAATATCGCTCAGATGAACACCGCTATCCGGAGCCTGCGTGGTACGACTTCTCCCCACCCACGACCCACCAGGACGGTGACCATGGCCGAGCAGATATACGACCAGGTGGTCGACGCGAAACCGGACGAGGAGGGCTACGAGCGGGGACTCGGCAGCCGCCAGATCCAGATGATCGCGATCGGCGGCGCGATCGGCACCGGCCTCTTCCTCGGCGCCGGCACCGCGATCTCCAAGTCGGGGCCGAGCCTGATCCTCTCCTACGCCGTGGCCGGCCTGGTGATCTTCGTGATCATGCGGGCCCTGGGTGAGCTGCTCACCTACCGCCCGGTCTCCGGCAGCTTCGCCGAGTACGCCCGGGAGTTCCTCGGCCCCTTCGCCGGTTACGTCACCGGCTGGACGTACTGGCTGTTCTGGGTCGTCACGGGCATGGCGGAGACCACCGCCGCCGCCGTGTACGTCAAGTTCTGGGCGCCGGACATCCCGCAGTGGGCCAGCGCGCTGACCTTCCTGGTCATCCTCTACGCGGCCAACCTGATCTCGGTGAAGCTGTTCGGCGAGATCGAGTTCTGGTTCTCCATGGTCAAGGTCACCGCCATCATCGGCATGATCCTGATCGGCATCGGCGTCCTGACCCTCGGGTTCAGCAAGGCCGGCGACACCGCGTCGATCACCCACCTGTGGCAGGACGGCGGCTTCTTCCCCAAGGGCATCGGCGCCACCGTGATGACCCTGCAGATCGTCATGTTCGCCTACCTGGGCGTCGAACTCGTCGGCGTCACCGCCGGCGAGAGCGAGAACCCCGAGAAGACGCTGCCGCGCGCCATCAACACCCTGCCCTGGCGCATCGCGCTGTTCTACATCGGCGCCCTGGTGGTCATCCTCTCGCTCGTGCCCTGGCGGGAGTTCCAGCCCGGCGTCAGCCCGTTCGTCGCCGCCTTCGGCAAGATCGGCATCCCGGCGGCGGCCGGCATCATCAACTTC
This sequence comes from Kitasatospora sp. NPDC029312, assembly GCF_055569215.1. Lineage (NCBI taxonomy): Bacteria > Bacillati > Actinomycetota > Actinomycetes > Kitasatosporales > Streptomycetaceae > Kitasatospora > Kitasatospora sp. NPDC029312. The sequence continues at coordinate 93,654 of NZ_JBVHXY010000007.1, forward strand.
GTGGTGCTCACCGCCGCGCTCTCCTCCTGCAACTCCGGGATGTACTCCACCGGCCGCATGCTGCGCGACCTCGCCCTGCGCGGCCAGGCCCCCGGGCAGCTCACCAAGCTCAACAGCCGACGCACCCCGGCCTTCGCGATCACCCTGTCCTGCCTGCTGATGGGCGCCGGCGTGGTCCTCAACTACCTCGTGCCGGCACGGGCGTTCGAGTACATCACCTCGGTCGCCACGGTCTGCGGCCTGTGGACCTGGGCGATGATCCTGATCTCCCAGATCCGCTACCGCAGGGCCTGGAAGGAGGGCCACCTGCCCGCGCCCACCTTCAAGGCGCCCGGCGGCGCCTGGGTCAGCTGGGCCGCGCTCGCCTTCCTCGTCCTGGTCGTGGTGCTGATCGGCCTCGACGAGGACAACCGGATCTCGCTGTACGTCTTCCCCGGCTGGGCCCTGGTGCTGGTGATCGGCTACCAGCTGCTCAAGCGCCGCAACCCGCAGGCCGTCCACACCCTCCCGCACGACCACGTGCACGCCGCCGACAACGCCTGACCGGACCCCGTCCGCCGCCCCGCGACCGGGTGGCGGACGCCCGGTGACCGGGCATCGGACGCCCCGGCGGACAGCCGCCGGGGCATGGCATCCTGACCGCATGCTGACCATCACCCGAGAACTGCGTGACCGGATCGTGGCCCACGCCCGCGCCGACCACCCGGACGAGGCCTGCGGCGTGGTCGCCGGACCGGCCGGCAGCGGCCGCCCCGAGCGGTTCATCCCGATGCTCAACGCCGCCCGCTCGCCCACCTTCTACGAGTTCGACTCGGGCGACCTGCTCAAGCTCTACCGCGAGATGGACGACCGTGACGAGGAGCCCGTCGTCGTCTACCACTCGCACACCGCCACCGAGGCCTACCCCTCGCGCACCGACGTGAGCTACGCCTCCGAGCCGTTCGCCCACTACGTGCTGGTGTCCACCGCCGACGGCAACGGGGAGGACGACCCCTACCAGTTCCGGTCGTTCCGCATCGTGGACGGCGAGATCACGGAGGAAGACGTCCAGGTCGTCGAGGTCTACCCGGCCTGACCGCCACCCCCCCGGACGAGGCCCGCCGACCCCCGCGCGTGGTCGGCGGGCCCGTGCCGTCTCCGAAGCATCTCAGCATCGGATACCGGAACATCCGGATCCCGAGACGGGCATGTCGGAGCGGGCCCGGGAATCTATACGATGAGCCCATGCGTTCCGTCGATGTGAGCAACCAGGCCCCGGGCACCCGCCTCGTGGCGCGCCTGCACATCGACCTGTGCCGGCACGCCGGCGCGATCTGTCCCGGCACGCCCGCGCGCTCGCGCTGAGAGCCGCCTCGCCCCACCCCGGGCCCGCCGCCGGACCGGCGACGCCGAGCCCCGGGCACTGCCCGCCCTGCCGCGCCCGCTGCGGCCCACCCACCCACACGACTCGCACAGGAGCGCACCCATGGCCATCGAGGTCCGCATCCCGACCATCCTCCGCACCTACACCGACGGCGCCAAGGCCGTCGAGGGCAACGGCAGCAACCTCGGGGAACTCTTCACCGACCTCGACGCCCGCCACCCGGGCATCGCCGCCCGCCTCCTCGAGGGCGGCGAACTGCGCCGCTTCGTCAACGTCTACCTCAACGACGAGGACGTCCGGTTCCTGGAGGGCATCTCCACCGCCGTCGCCGACGGCGACAGCGTCACCATCCTCCCCGCCGTGGCCGGCGGCGCCCACTGACTGCCCGGCTCCCTCACCCCGGGGTGGGGGAGCCGCCCTGCTCACCCCACCGCCGTGGCCGGAGGCCCCCTTGCGTTACGACAGCCCGCTCGAAGCCGTCGGCAACACCCCGCTGGTGCGCCTGCCGCGGCTGTCCGCCGCCGTCCCCGGCAACGCCGACGGCCTGGTGAGCCTCTGGGCCAAGCTGGAGGACCGCAACCCCACCGGCTCGATCAAGGACCGCCCGGCCCTGCACATGATCGAGCGCGCCGAGGCCGACGGACGGCTCACCCCGGGCTGCACCATCCTCGAGCCCACCAGCGGCAACACCGGCATCTCCCTCGCCATGGCCGCCAAGCTCAAGGGCTACCGGATGGTCTGCGTGATGCCCGAGAACACCAGCGAGGAACGGCGCGAACTCCTCCGCATGTGGGGCGCCGAGATCATCTCCTCCCCAGCCGCCGGCGGCTCCAACACCGCCGTGCGGATCGCCAAGGAGACCGCCGCCCAGCACCCCGACTGGGTCATGCTCTACCAGTACGGCAACCCCGACAACGCGGGCGCCCACTACGCCACCACCGGCCCCGAGATCCTCGCCGACCTACCGACCGTCACCCACTTCGTCGCCGGCCTCGGCACCACCGGCACCCTGATGGGCGTCGGCCGCTTCCTGCGCGAGAAGGTCGCCGGCGTCAGCATCGTCGCCGCCGAACCGCGCTACGACGACCTGGTGTACGGGCTGCGCAACCTCGACGAGGGCTTCGTCCCCGAACTGTACGACGCCGAGGTGCTCACCACCCGCTTCTCCGTCGGCTCCGCGGACGCCGTCCGCCGCACCCGCGAACTCCTGCAGCAGGAAGGCATCTTCGCGGGTGTCTCCACCGGCGCCATCCTGCACGCCGCGATCGGCGTCGGCCGCAAGGCCGCGGCCGCCGGGGAACGAGCGGACATCGTCTTCGTGGTCGCCGACGGCGGCTGGAAGTACCTGTCCACCGGCATCTACACCGCCGAGTCCACCGAGGCGGCGGTCGAGGCGCTGCACGGCCAGCTCTGGGCCTGACTCCGACCCGGCGACATCCCGCCGGGCGGGCCTCAGCCGTTCTGGAACGCCCGCTGCGCCCGGGCCCAGACCTGCCGGTCCACCGTGCCGGCCCGCCGGCGGAAGGCCGACAGCGGCACCTCGCGCAGTTCGTCGGTCTCCAGCCAACTGGTCCGGCCCTGCCGGTCGCCCACCGAACCGGGCGGCAGCGGCAGCACGCCCGGGCGCTCGGCGTGATGCTTGCTGGTGATCTTCGCGACGGTGGCCGTCCGCCCCTGCACCCGCAGCACCAGGCACGGGCGGTCCTTGGCGCCGGGGCCGTCCTCGAACGGCACCTCCGCCCACCAGATCTCCTGCGGCTCCGGGCGGGCCCTGGTGCTCGGCCGCGGCCGCGGGCCGGTCGGCCCGGCCGGGCGGGGGGCGGGGCGGGTGCGCCTCACCAGCACCGCCGCCACCACCGCCGTCAGCACGGCGAACGCCGCCACCGCCAGGACCGGCCAGATTCCCGTCATGCCGCTCATGCGCCCACCTCGCTCCGCTCGCCCACGCGGCGAACCGTACCGGGCGGGTGGTGAACGCCACCACCGTGACGGCTGTGACACTTGAGCATTTGTCCGTACGTTGCTCCCGGTTCGTCACGGATCCGCCACGGTGCCCGTTCCGTCGCGAAGAGCCGGTGCCGCCCGGAAAGGCTGCCCTCACGACCGTCCGCCCCCGTCCCCCCGGAGGTGCCCTCGTGAGCAGAACCGAACTCTGGTCGTACGCCGAGATCGCCCGGCACATCAACGTCCAGCCCGAGACCGTCCGCAACTACCGCCGTCACGGCCTGCTGCCCGACCCGGACGCCACCGACGGCAGCGGACACCCCCGCTGGTACCCCGACACCATTCGCAGCTGGGCCCGCAACCGTCCCCGGCACCGCTGATCCGCGCCCCCCGTCCCCCGCCCCGGCGTTCTGGGTGATTCCAGCCACAGCCCGGCACGGGGACGGGGGCAAAGTGCCGGTCCGCCCTTACCCTCGACACACCAACGCAGTGCCCCCGGCCGGCCCACCGGCCCGGCCTGCCGTTTTCATGCTGTTTTCCATGCTGTTTTCGAAGCCGTTTTCCAGCAGCAGCCAGGACGTGTCGGGGCGGAGGGGCTCGGATGAAACTGACCGTGGTGGGGTGCTCGGGGAGCTTCCCGTCCGCCGACTCGCCCTGTTCCAGCTACCTGGTCGAGGCCGACGGCTACCGGGTCGTGATGGACCTCGGCAACGGCGCGCTCGGCGCCCTGCAGAAGTACACCAGCCTCTACGAGATCGACGCCGTCCTGCTCAGCCACCTGCACGCGGACCACTGCGTCGACCTGTGCGCCTACTGGGTCGCCCGCAACTACCGGGCCGGGGGCTGCCCCGACCTGCTGCCCGTGTACGGCCCGGCGGGCACCGCCGAGCGGCTCGCCCGCGCGTACGACATGCCGGAGAACCCCGGGATGAAGGAGGTGTTCGAGTTCCGCACCATCACCCCCGGCAGCTTCGAGCTCGGCCCCTTCCGGATCTCCGCCGTCCGGGTCAACCACCCCGTCGACACCTTCGCCTTCCGGCTGGAGCACGGCGGCCGGTCGCTGGTCTACTCCGGCGACACCGGCGAGAGTCCCGAACTGGTGGAACTCGCCCGCGACACCGATCTCTTCCTCTGCGAGGCCGCGTACCTGGACGGCCGCGACACCTACCAGGCCGTCCACCTCAACGGCCGGGAGGCCGGCGAGCACGCCACCGCCGCCCGGGCCGGCCGGCTCGTCCTCACCCACATCCCGCCGTGGACCGACGCCGAGCGCAACCGCCGCGACGCCGCCGCCGCGTACGCCGGCCCGGTGGAAGTGGCCCGGGCGGGCGCCGTCTACGAGATCTGACCGGCCCGCTCGGTTCCGGCGGCCGGAGCCCCCGGGCACGCGCGAGGCCCCGCCCGGCCGCTGGGGGAACAGCGGGCGGGCGGGGCCTTCGGAGTAGGCGGGACGCAGGGGCCGTCAGGCCTTGGTCACGTCCTCGATCTCGTCGTCGTCCTCGCGACCCGGAGTCTTGAAGTCGAACCTGGTGATCGCGAAGCGGAACAGGAAGTAGTACAGCGCCGCGAAGACCAGACCGATCGGGATGATCATCCACGGGTCGGTGGCCTTGCTCCAGGCCAGCGCGTAGTCGATCAGGCCGCCGGAGAAGGTGAAGCCGTCGTGCACGCCGAGGGCCCAGGTGATGGTCATCGAGGCGGCGGTGAGCACCGCGTGGATGACGTAGAGCGCGGGGGCGATGAAGACGAAGGCGAACTCGATCGGCTCGGTGACACCGGTGACGAAGGAGGTCAGGGCCAGCGAGAGCATCATGCCGGTGACGGCCTTGCGGCGGTGCGGCTTGGCGGCGTGGGCGATGGCCAGCGCGGCGGCGGGCAGCGCGAACATCATGATCGGGAAGAAGCCCGACATGAACTGCCCGGCGGTCGGGTCGCCGGCGAAGAAGCGCGGGATGTCGCCGTGCACGATGGTGCCGTCGGCCTTGGTGAGGTCACCGGTCTGGAACCAGGCGTAGGAGTTCACGAACTGGTGCATGCCGACCGGCAGCAGGCCGCGGTTGACCAGGCCGAAGGCGCCCGCGCCGAACGCGCCCGCGCCGATCAGGGTGTCGTTCAGGCTCTTGATCGCGTCGCCGACCGGGCCCCAGGTCAGGGCGAAGAGCACGCCGACGCCGGTGCCCACGAAGGCCATCAGGATCGGCACCAGACGGCGGCCGTTGAAGAAGCCCAGCCAGTCGACCAGCTTGGTGCGGTGGTACTTCTGCCACAGCACCGCGGCCAGCAGGCCGATCACGATGCCACCGAGCACGCCCGGGTTCTGGTACGTCGGGGCGACCCACTTGCCGGCGTCGATGTGACCCTCGGTGATCGGGAACGCGGTGAGGACGTTCTTGTAGACCAGGAAGCCGACCAGTGCGGCGAGGGCGGTGGAGCCGTCCGCCTTCTTGGCGAAGCCGATCGCGATGCCCACCGCGAACAGCAGCGGCAGGTTGTCGAAGACCCCGCTGCCCGCGGTGTTGAAGACCGCAGCGACCTTGTCCCAGCCGAGGCCGTCCTTGCCGAACACGTCGTCCTGGCCGAGGCGCATCAGCAGACCGGCGGCGGGCAGCACGGCGATCGGCAGCTGGAGGCTGCGACCGATCTTCTGCAGACCCTGGAGGAGGTTCTGGCCGAACTTCTTGGCGGGGCTTGGCGTGGCCGGTGCCGTGGCGGGCGCCGGTGCCTGCGCGGACTGACTCATGGGGGTGGGTTCCTAACGGCATGGCGGTCGGTCGGGGGGAGGCACGGGGGCCGAACCGCGAACTGGTCTACACCACGTGTGGTGTAGACCAGTTTTGTAGCACGGGCGGACAAGCCGGGGAACCCCGGAAAGCGCCGGTGCCGGGAAGCGCTATGAAATCGAAACCTAGTCGCGGAACGACGATCATGATTTCAGTTGCGATTCTGATTTTGGCTATTTGCGCAACAAAAAGCGCCGCCGCCGTGCGGCGCCCGGCCGGGCGGGTCTCCGGAGGTCGTGCGAGGCGAGGCCGCCGCTCCGGGGCGTGCGCCGTGGCTGCTGAGAGTGACCGGGGCGTCGCAGACCCCGCCCCGATGCGGCATCCCTACTCCCGGTCGGCCCGGCCTCGTCGCGGCGCGGGGCGGCGCCCGGCCGGCCGGATCGCGGCCGAATTACCCGCCCGGCCGCCGCCGAGTGGCGAATTCCCTCCTTTCCCGAAATGCCGAATGCCCCCGGACCGGCGGGTCCGAGGGCATTCGCGGGCGATGTCCGGGCGGTCGGAATCAGGCTTTGGTGACGTCCTCCACCTCGGTCTCCTCCTCGCGGCCCGGGGTTTTCAGGTCGAATTTCACGATGATGAACCGGAAGAGCGCGTAGTACACCACGGCGAAGCAGGGCCCGATGATCAGGATCAGCCACGGCTTGGTGGCCAGCCCCCAGTTGATCACGTAGTCGATCAGGCCGGCCGAGAAGCTGAAGCCGTCGTGCACCCCGAGCCCCCAGGTGATCGCCATCGAGGCGCCGGTCAGCAGCGCGTGCACGCCGTACAGGGCCGGGGCGATGTAGGCGAACGAGTACTCGATCGGCTCGGTGACACCGGTGACGAAGGAGGTCAGGGCGACCGAGAGCATCAGCCCGTAGATCTCCTTGCGGCGGTGCGGCTTGGCCGAGTGGGCGATCGCGAGCGCGGCGGCGGGCAGCGCGAACATCATGATGGGGAAGAAACCGGTCTGGAACTGGCCGGCCGTCGGGTCCCCCGCCAGGAATCGCGGGATATCGCCGTGCACGACGGTGGCATCGGCCTTGGTGAACTCGCCGAACTGGAACCAGACGAAGGTGTTCAGCAACTGGTGCATGCCGATCAGCAGCAGTGCGCGGTTGAAGACGCCGAAGATGCCGGCGCCCCCCGCGCCGAGATCGGCGAGGTTCTGCGAGAAGTCGTTCAGGCCGCGGCCGATCGGCGGCCACGCCCACACCGCGAGCACGGCGAGCAGCATCCCGACCAGCGCGGTGATCATCGGGACCAGTCGGCGGCCGTTGAAGAAGCCCAGCCAGTCGACCAGCTTGGTGCGGTGGAACCGCACCCACAGCCAGGCCGACATCAGACCGAGCAGGATGCCGCCGAGCACCCCCGGGTTCTGGTAGGTCGCGTTGGCCGCCTTCGCCGAGGAGTAGTCCACGCACTGGTCGCTGACCAGCACCGTCGGCGGCTTGCAGCTCTCCGGGAAGGCGTGCAGGACCTTGTAGTAGACGAGGAAGCCGACCACCGCCGCCAGGGCCGTCGAGCCGTCCGCCTTCTTGGCCATGCCGATCGCCACCCCGATGCAGAACAGCATCGGCAGGCCCAGCGAGGAGTCGAGCAGGGCGCCGCCGGCCGCCGCGAAGACCTTGGCGACGTTGTTCCAGCCCAGGCCGTCCTTGCCGAAGACGTCCGGCTGGCCGAGCCGGTTCAGGATGCCGGCCGCCGGCAGCACCGCGACCGGCAGTTGCAGCGACCGGCCCATCTTCTGCATGCCGCCGTAGAAGGTGTGCCACCACGTGGTCCGCGGGGCCGTGGCTCCGGCCGAACTCATCATCCGCCCTCCGGGAGCAGTTGCCGTCGGGAGGCCCTGTGCGGGACCCTCGGGCGGGATTCAGGAACCCCCCGGGTCCTTCCTGCGTTCATCGGAGTACACATATATTGGTGTAGACCACATGGGTCGCAGGCCGCACACCGGGACGCTGGCCCCGCTGATCGTCATCCTCGGACGGCGGTCGGGAGCCCGCGCGCCGGAATGGTCCAAAAGTGGTCTAACGTGGCATACCGGACGAGCTCGGGTCATGCTTGTCGCGCTGCCCGGCAGCACGAGGACAGCTGAACCCGCGTCAGCCACCGGACGGACCTCACCACCCGAACGGTCGAGGCCCCAGCACAGCGCAGGACGGCACCCGGCGGAGCCGCCGACGAGCCGGAAACAGAGGGAGAGAAGCAGATGGCCAGCAAGGCTGAGAAGATCGTCGCCGGTCTGGGCGGCATCGAGAACATCGAAGAGGTCGAGGGCTGCATCACCCGCCTGCGCACCGAAGTCAAGGACGCCACCCTCGTCGACGAGGCCGCCCTCAAGGCCGCCGGCGCCCACGGCGTCGTCAAGATGGGCACCGCCATCCAGGTCGTCATCGGCACCGACGCCGACCCCATCGCCGCCGACATCGAGGACATGATGTGAGCTGAGCCACCCGGGCTCACCCACTCCCGGCCCGCCGGCCCGCACAGGAGGACGGCGGGCCGAGGCACATCCGGAACCCGCACCCCGAGCGACTACGCTCAGTGCCTATGTCACGCATCGACGGCCGCACCCCCGAACAGCTCCGCCCCATCACCATCGAGCGGGGCTGGAGCAAGCACGCCGAAGGCTCCGTCCTCATCTCCTACGGCGACACCAAGGTGCTCTGCACCGCCAGCGTCACCGAAGGCGTCCCGCGCTGGCGCAAGGGCAGCGGCGAAGGCTGGGTCACCGCCGAATACTCCATGCTCCCGCGCGCCACCAACACCCGCGGCGACCGCGAAGCCGTCAAGGGCCGCATCGGCGGCCGCACCCACGAGATCAGCCGGCTCATCGGCCGCTCGCTGCGCGCCGTCATCGACCACCGCGCCCTCGCCGAGAACACCATCGTCCTCGACTGCGATGTCCTCCAGGCCGACGGCGGCACCCGCACCGCCGCGATCACCGGCGCCTACGTCGCCCTGGTCGACGCCGTCTCCTGGGCCCGCGAACGCAAACTGCTCCGCGCCAAGGGCCAGCCCATCACCGGCGGCGTCAGCGCCGTCAGCGTCGGCATCATCGACGGCGTCCCGATGCTCGACCTCCAGTACGAGGAGGACGTGCGCGCCGAGACCGACATGAACATCGTCTGCACCTCCGACGGCCGCTTCGTCGAGGTCCAGGGCACCGCCGAAGGCGCCCCCTTCGACCGCGACCTGCTCGACCGGCTGCTCGACCTCGGCACCCTCGGCTGCGCGGAGCTGGACGCCATCCAGCGCAAGGCCCTTGAAGGCTGAACCCCCCTCAGGGCTGAACCGGCGCGGCCCCACGGCCGTCGATCCTCACGGACGCGCCGCGCGACGCGCACCCGGAGCAGCCCGCTGTACAGGCGGGCCCGCAGACCGTACGGTTCCCGCAGCACCACCCGCTGCGGGAACCGCGCACCCCGCCACGCGCGTCCCTCCCACGGAACCCGCGCCCACCCAGGAGGACCGGATGCCGTCGAGCGTCGCCCGCCCCGCCGCCCTCGCCGTGGCCGGACTCATCGCGATCCTCCCGCTCAGCATGGTGAGCTGCTCCGCCGCCCAGAAGGCGATCGACTGCGGCAACACCGCCGTGAAGATCACCGGTGACCTCGCCGACCTCACCCAGGCGTACGACAACGCCAGCAACGACTCGGCCGCCGCCGGGAAGGCGCTCCAGAAGCTCAAGGGCGACCTCGACCAGGTCGGGAAGAACTCCAAGAACACCGACGTCGCCAAAGCCGTGAGCGACCTGCAGAAACAGACCGACAAGGTCCAGCAGGCCGTCGACCGCAAGGAAGCCCCCGACCTCAAGCCGCTCGGCGACGCCGCGGGCAACCTCACCTCCGTCTGCACCGGCTGACCCCTCCGGGCCCTGGATAAGGTGGGCGATATGTCCACCCGCCTGATCCTCGCCACCCGCAACCAGCACAAGGTCGCCGAGCTGCGCGCCATCCTCGCCGACGCCGACCTCGACGTCGAACTCGTCGGCGCCGACGCCTATCCCGAGATCCCCGACGTCCCCGAGACCGGCGTCACCTTCGCCGAGAACGCCCTGCTCAAGGCCAACGCCCTGGCCACCGCCACCGGCCTGCCCGCGATCGCCGACGACTCCGGCCTCTGCGTCGACGTGCTGAACGGCGCGCCCGGCATCTTCTCCGCCCGCTGGTCCGGCAAGCACGGCGACGACCGCGCCAACCTCGACCTGCTGCTCGCCCAGCTCTCCGACATCGCCGAACCGCACCGCGGCGCCCACTTCTTCTGCGCCGCCGCCCTCGCCCTGCCCGACGGCACCGAGCGCGTCGTCGAGGGCCGCCTCCTCGGCACCCTGCGCACCACCCCGGCCGGCACCAACGGCTTCGGCTACGACCCGATCCTCCAGCCCCTCGGCGAGACCCGCACCTGCGCCGAGCTGACGGCGGACGAGAAGAACGCCATCAGCCACCGCGGCCAGGCCTTCCGGGCCCTGGCGCCGGTGGTGAAGGAGCTCATCGGCTGAGAAGGACGAAGGGCCCGACCGGAATCAAACCGGTCGGGCCCTTTGTTTTGAAGAATTTCTCTGTGCGGCCGAAGGGATTCGAACCCTCAAGCCCTCACGGGCCAACGGACCTAAACCGTCTGCGTCGCCTCTGCGCCACGGCCGCCTGTCCTGCTGGCCAACATGTTACTGGGCGCGCGGAACGGCCGGCACCTCTGTTTCGCCGGTCACCGGATGCCGCGACCGCCTCTTCCCTTCGGCGGTGGATCGACGTGACGGCATGACAGTTCGGGTAGCCCTCTCGGAGATTGCAGGGCTGACCGTCGGGGTGTGCCGCCACCGCGCTTCGCGCTCTCGGTGGGTAGAGGCTCAGGCTTCGACCTTGAGGTCGCGCAGCAGCTTGGCGACGTGGCCGGTGGCCTTCACGTTGTACAGGGCGCGCTCGACCTTGCCCTGCTCGTCGACGATCACGGTGGAGCGGATCACGCCCTGGTAGGTGCGGCCGTAGTTCTGCTTCTCGCCGTAGGCGCCGTACGCCTCGAGGACGGTGTGGTCCGGGTCGGACAGCAGCGTGACCTTCAGGTTCTCGGTCTCGCGGAACGCGCCGAGCTTCGCCGGCTGGTCCGGGGAGATGCCGATGACGTCGTAGCCGGCGCCCGCCAGGACGTCCAGGTTGTCGGTGAAGTCGCAGGCCTGCTTGGTGCACCCCGGGGTGAGGGCCTTGGGGTAGAAGTAGACGATGACCTTGCGGCCCAGGTGGTCGGCGAGCGAGACCTGGTTGCCGTCGGCGTCGGACAGACTGAAGGCGGGCGCGGTGTCGCCGGGCTGGAGACGCTCAGTCATGGGGTGGACTCTCCTGGTGCGTGCGGCTGGGGCGGGCGGTCGTACCACGGCAAACTTACCTCCGTTGGTGGGTGGGGCCGCGCGGCGGTGCTCGCCAGCTGACAAACTGGGGCGGTCGCACAGGACGACCAGGACTACATCGGCAAGTGAATGGGGTGGCCCGAGTGGGCGAGGCGAGCACGAAGGACAAGCCGGGGCGGACGACCGCCCAGATCGAGGCGGACATCGAGCGCACCCGCGACCGGCTGGCGGGGACCCTGGACGAGCTGGCCGTGCGCGTCCACCCGAGCACCATCTCCGCCCAGGTCAAGGCCCGCGCGATGGCCACCGTCGAGGAGAAGGCGGCCCGGGCGTACGTGGCCGCGAACGGTCTGGTGGAGAAGGCCCGGGCGCAGTTCGTGGACGAGAAGGGGCAGCCGCGCAAGGAGCGGGTCGTCCCGGCCGCGCTGGTCGGCCTGGGCGTGGTGCTGCTGATCGCCTCCGCGCGCAAGCGCCGCAAGGACTGAGCGGTGGTGGTGGAGAGGCCGGGCGCCCATGGCGGCCGGGCCTTCCGCATGCCGGGCTGGCGTCACGCGCCGCGCCCGGGGGCGGTACCTTCGGGGTCGTGAGTACGAACGACGAACCGACCCGCTCCGAGCACGACACCGAGCCCGCGCGGCACGACCGGCTGGGCGAGAAGCTGCCGATCCGGATGCTGCACGACCGCGTGCTGGTGCGCACGGAGGGCAGTGAGGGTGAGCGCCGCTCGACCGGCGGCATCCTGATCCCGGCGACCGCCGAGCTGAGTAAGAGGTGCACCTGGGCGGAGGCCGTCGCGGTCGGCCAGAGCGTGCGTTCGGTGGAGCCGGGTGACCGGGTGCTGTACGACCCCGAGGACAAGCTGGAGGTCGAGGTGCGGGGCGCGACGTACGTGCTGCTGCGCGAGCGTGACCTGCACGCGGTGGCCGCGACGCGCTTCGGCGACACGGAGGGCTCGACCGGGCTGTACCTCTGAGGCCGTCCGGCCCGCCGGGCCTGCTGCCGTCCGCGGCGGAGCCGGCCCCCGGGTAGAGCCGGTCCGCAGATGGGCCGGTTCGTCGGTGGCGGGCGCTAGGGTCCGGGCATGACCAAGGCGGTGCCGGTGATCGGTGATGCGGAGCGGCGGGCCCGGCTGGGGTGGCGGCAGTTGTTGGTGCCATCGGTCCGGGCGGCGCGGGTGGAGGACGTGGCCGACGCGGTGGTCGGGTTGCACGCGACGGACGCGGCCACGGTGTACCTGTCGGCGTGCGCGCGGTTGGCCGAGCCCTCGGCGGCCGAGGTGGACCGGGCGCTGTACGAGGACGTCACGCTGGTGAAGCTGCTGTCGATGCGGCGGACGATCTTCGCGGTGACGGAGGACTTCGCCCCGTACGTGAGTTCGGGGGCGGCCCGGGCGATCGCGCTGAAGGAGCGGGCGACGCTGCTCAAGCACCTGCGGGACCACGCCGAGGGCTGGGACGCGGCGCGGCTGGCGGCCACGGAGCGCGAGGTGCTGGCCGCGCTGGCGCGCCGCGGTGAGGCGACGACCAGGCAACTGGCCGAGGACGTCCCGCAGTTGGGCGAGACCATGCTGATGGCGGCGGGCAAGCCGTACGAGAACCGGCAGAGCGTGGGCAGTCGGCTGCTGCGGCTGCTGGCCTCGGACGGGCACGTCCGCCGCTGCCGTCCGCGCGGCTCCTGGCTGAGCAGCAGCTATCCCTGGGCGCCGGTGCCGCAGTGGCCGGACGTGCCGGTGCGGGAGGCGAAGGCGGAGGTGGTGCGGCGCTGGCTGGCGGCGTACGGGCCGGGGACGGTCGAGGACGTGAAGTGGTGGACGGGCTGGACTCTGGGGGACGTCCGGAGGGCGCTGGCGGACGTCGGGGCGCTGGACGTGGCGCTGGCGGACGGTTCGGCCGCGCTGGTGCTGCCGGGGGACGCCGGGGCGGTCGCGTCGCCCGAGCCCTGGGCGGCGCTGCTGCCGGCCCTGGATCCGGCGGTGATGGGCTGGCGCGGGCGGGACTGGTACCTGCGGCCGGAGGACGTGCCGGCGCTGTTCGACCGGGCGGGCAATGCCGGGCCGACGGTGTGGTGGTGCGGTGAGGTGGTGGGCGGCTGGGCGCAGCGGGCGGACGGTGAGCTGGTGTGGCGGCTGTTCCGGGACGTCGGGGTGGACGCCGAGCGGGCCGTCGCGGCGGCGGCGCGGCGGTTGGCGGGTTGGCTGGGGGGCGTGCGGGTGACACCGCGCTTCCGTACGCCGCTGGAGCGGGAGTTGGCGGCGGGGGTGTAGCTCACCCGGCGGGCGCCGTGGCGGGGTCGGTGGGGCCGGCGGTGGTGGGCTGGGTGGTGGGCCGGGGCGGTCGGGTCTGGGTGGGCCGGGCGGCGGGGGAGGGTTGCTCCTGGCTGGGGGTGGGTTGGGGGTCCTGGGGGCTGGGGCCGGCCGGGCGGGGTTCGGGGGCGTCGGTGGCGGCGGGTGTGCTGGGGGACTGGGGGCGGGTGGTGGGTGCGGTGGCCGCGCCACTGGGCGTGTCGCCGTTGGTGGGGGTGGCGCCGGGGCTGGGGGCGGTACTGCTGGGGGCGGCGGTGGCGGTCCAGGTGCCGGTGTCCGGGGTGCCGTGGCCGGTCTGCAGGTCGAACTGCCGGGTGGGGCTGCCGTTCAGGGCGGCGGTCATGTAGGTGGTCCAGATCTTGGTGGGGAAGGCGCCGCCGTTGACCCGGGTGAGGCCGGCGGTGCCGGACAGCGGCTCCTTGGCGTGGGTCTTCGGGTTCTCCCGGAACAGGCCGATGGTGGTGGTGAGTTCGGGGGTGAAGCCGGCGAACCAGGCGGAGAGGTTGGAGTCGGTGGTGCCGGTCTTGCCGGCGGCGGGGCGGCCGAGGTCGAGGGCTGCGGCGCCGGTGCCGCGGGGGCTGACGACGTCGCGGAGCACGTCGGTGACGGTGTCGGCGATGGTGCGGTCCATGGCGGTGGTGGCCTTGTGGTCGGGCGTCTTGGGGACGTCGACGGCGCCGCCGGGGTTGACGCGTTCGAGTTTGAGGACGGACCAGGGGGTGTGGGCTTCGCCGTGGTTGGCGAAGGTGGAGTAGGCGCCGGCCAGGTCGAGGGCGCTGGGGGTGGCGGTGCCGAGGGTCATGGAGGTGTTGGCGGGGTCCATGCCCCGGACGCTGTCGGGGATGCCGAGTTTGACGGCGGTCTCGCGGACGCGGGCGAGTCCGGCGTCGACGCCTTCCTGGGCGTACACGGAGTTGACGGACTTGACCATGGCGTAGCGGAGGGTGATGTTGCCGTAGTTGACGTCGTCCTCGTTGGGCGGTGCGTAGCGGGTGGGGCCGCCGGTGACGGGGCGTTCGCTGGTGCCGTCGTAGCGGGTTTCGGTGGTGATGGGGCGGCCGTCGGCGGTGTGTTGGGCGATCAGGCCGGCGGCGAGGTCGATCGGTTTGAAGGTGGAGCCGATCTGGTTGTCCTGGCGCAGGGCGTCGTTGTAGGGCTGCTTGGCGTAGTCGGGGCCGCCGTAGACCGCGAGGACGCGGCCGGTGGCGGGGTCGACGGAGGCGCCGGCGACGCGGACGTCGGTGTCGGTGGTGGGGCGGGCCTTGGGGTCGAGTTCGTCGGTGAGTTCGTCCTGGACGGCTTGGGCGAGGGCGTCCTGCTTGGGCTTCTCGAAGGTGGTGGTGATCCGCCAGCCGCCGGCTTTGAGGGTGGGGGCGTCGATGGTGCCGGAGGAGATGAGGTAGTCGTCGGCGACACCGACGAGGTAGCCGGCCTGGCCGGCGAGACCGGTGGCGGGCTGGGGGTCGGTCGGTTCGGGGAAGGTGGTGGCGGCGCGGTCGGCGGTGGTGAGGAAGCCGAGTTGGACCATGCCGTCGAGGGTGTAGTTCCAGCGGGCGAGGGCTTTCTCGCGGTTGGCGGGGGTGGCGGTCTTGACGTCGTAGAGGCTGGGGGCCTGGAGCAGGGAGGCGAGGTAGGCGCCCTGGCCGAGGGTGAGCCGGGAGACGTCCTCGCCGTAGTAGGCGTGGGCGGCGCTCTGGATGCCATAGGCGCCGCGGCCGAAGTAGCTGCTGTTGAGGTAGCCGGCGAGGATGTCCTTCTTGTCGCGCTGCTGGTCGACCTTGAGGGCGATGAAGAGTTCGCGGCCCTTGCGTTCGAAGGTCTGGTCCTGGGTGAGGTAGTAGTTCTTGACGTACTGCTGGGTGATGGTGGAGCCGCCCTGCATGCCCTTGCCGAGCAGGGTGTTCCAGCCGGCGCGGAGCATGCCCTTCAGGTCGATGCCGCGGTTCTGGTAGAAGGTGCGGTCCTCGGCGGAGACGACGGCCTGCTGGGTCTGCAGCGGGATCTGCTCGATGGTGACGTCGGTGCGGTTGACGGCTCCGGTGCGGGCGATCTCGGTGGTGCCGTCGGAGTAGAGGTAGATGTTGTTCTGGGCGACGGCGTGGGCGTTGGGGTCGGGCACCGGGACGATGACGTAGAGCACGGCGAAGGCACCGACGGCGAGCAGGAGCAGCGCCGTGAGGGTGCCGAGGGTGATCCGCCAGGTGGGCAGGAGCCGGCGCCAGAGGGGGAGGGCGCGGCGGGCCTCGCGGCGGGCGGCCCGTTTGGCCTGGCGGCGGGTGCTCAAGGTCATGCCGAGATTATCTGCTATTTGACGTGCGATCAGTTGCGGTCGGCTGCTTGAACTGCGCGGTTGCGCGCGTCGGGTCGTGCGCCCCGGGGTGCGTCGGAAATCCGGGTGCGGGCGGGGATGGCCGTCGGTACGGTGAAAGGTGCCAACCGCATAGCGCGCTCACTTCGGCAGCTCCGCCCGTCCGAGCCCGGTACCCCCGGGTGCGGCCGGTCGGGGCCGCTGGGTCGTGCGTCGGCGCGCGTGCGGACACCTGTCTGCCCGTATTTGTCGACAAGGAGACAATATGCAGAATGTGGCCGCCCTGGCTGCGAAGCCCCCCGATGCCGCCGCCGGCTCCGCCCTCGGGCTGTACGCCGCGGTGGCCCGCGGCGCCTTCCGCCGCTACTCCACCTACCGGGCCGCCACCCTGGCCGGCACCTTCACCAACACCGTCTTCGGCATCATCCTCGCCTCCTCCTTCCTCGCCCTCTGGCAGGCCCGTCCCGGACTCGGCGGCTACGACCAGGGGCAGGCCGTCACCTACATCTGGGTCAGCCAGGGCCTGCTGGTCACCCTCGCCGTGTGGGGCGGCGGCTTCCAGGACGACGTCCAGGACCGCTTCCGCTCCGGCGACATCGCCGTCGACCTCTACCGGCCGGTCGACTTCCAGGGCTGGTGGCTGGCCACCGACCTCGGCCGGGCCGGCTTTCAGGCACTGATCCGCGGCACCGTGCCGATGCTGGTCGGCGCCCTGGTCTTCCGCACCCGGATGCCCGAGCAGCCGCTGACCTGGGCGTTCTTCCTGCTCTCCGCGCTGCTCGCGCTGCTGGTCAGCTTCGGCCTGCGGTTCCTGGTCTCGATCACCGGCTTCTGGCTGCACGACTCGGAGGGGGTGCGCGCGGTGATGCTGGTGGTCTCGATGTTCTTCTCCGGCATGCTGCTGCCGCTCGCGCTCTTCCCCGGCTGGCTCGGCGACGTCGGCCGGGTGCTGCCCTGGGCGGCGCTGGTCAAGGTGCCGACCGACGTCTTCCTGGAGCGTGCGAGCGGCACCGGGCTGCTCCCCGAACTCGGCTTCCAGCTCGGCTGGGCGGCCGCGCTGCTCGCCGCCGGGCGGGGCGCCCAGTGGCTGGCGACCCGCCGGGTGGTGGTGCAGGGTGGCTGAACCCCTCGCCGCGCGCACGTCCTGGGCCCTGCGCTCCTGGTGGTTCTGCGCCCGGATGTGGATGCGCTCGATGATGGCCTACCGGGCCTCCTTCGCGCTGAACCTCGTGGCCAGTCTGGTCACCCAGTCCCTGGACTTCGTGGTGTTGGTGATCATGTTCCAGCACACCGACGAACTCGGCGGCTGGCACCTCCCGGAGATCGCCTTCCTCTACGCCACCGCGGCCTTCGCCCTCGGCACGGCCAACCTGCTGGTCGGCTCGGCCGACGGCCTCGGCGTGCGGATCACGAGCGGCACGCTGGACACCATGCTGATCCGGCCGGCACCCGCGCTCTCCCAGCTGTGCGCCGAACGCTTCACGCTGCGCCGGCTCGGGCGCCCGCTCCAGGCCACGGCGGTGCTCGTCTGGTCGCTCGGCGCCCTGGACGTGCCCTGGACCTGGGACCGAGTGCTGCTGGTGCCCGTCCTGCTGGTGTGCGGCAGCGTCATCTTCGGCGCGATCTACGTCGGCGGCGCCACCGTCCAGTTCTGGTGGGGCGACTCCAAGGAGATCCAGAACTCCTTCACCTACGGCGGCGCGACCCTGCTGCACTACCCGCCGACCGTCTTCGCCAAGGAACTGGTCGCCGGGGCGGTCTTCGGCGTTCCGCTCGCCTTCGTCAACTGGCTGCCCGCCCTGCACATCCTCGGCCGGCCCGACCCGCTCGGCCTGCCCACCGCCTTCCAGTACGCCTCCCCGATCGCCGCCGCGCTGTGCGTCACCGCTGCCGGGCTCGCCTGGCGGGCCGGACTGCGGGCCTACCGCGGTACCGGCAGCTGACCCCCGCGCCCTGCTGCGGCCGCACCGCCCTCCGCGGCCCGGCCGCACCGCCCGCAAGGCCGTAGCTCCCCCCGGAAGGAAGCACCATGGCACTGATCGAACTGCAGGACGTCCACCGCACGTTCACCGTGCGGGCCCGCACCGGCCGGTTCAGCCGGACCAAGCGTGAGGTGCGCGCGGTGGACGGGCTGAGCTTCACCGTCGAGGCCGGCGAGTGCGTCGGCTACATCGGGCCCAACGGCGCCGGAAAGTCGACCACCATCAAGATGCTCACCGGCATCCTCGTCCCCAGCGCCGGGCGGTTGCGCGTCGCCGGGGTCGACCCGGCCCGCGAACGCGTGGCGCTGGCCCGCCGGATCGGCGTCGTCTTCGGCCAGCGCACCACCCTGTGGTGGGACCTCCCGCTGCGCGACTCCTTCGAACTCGCCCGCCGGATCTACCGCATCCCCGACCAGCGGTACCGGGAGAACCTCGCCCGCTGCGTCGAACTCCTGGACCTGGCGGGCTTGTTGGACACCCCCGTACGGCAGCTCTCGCTCGGCCAGCGGATGCGCGGCGACCTCGCGGCGGCGCTGCTGCACGACCCCCAGGTGCTCTACCTGGACGAACCGACCATCGGCCTGGACGTGATCAGCAAGGGGAAGGTGCGCGAGTTCCTGCGCGAGGTCAACCGCGACCGGGGCACCACGGTGCTCCTCACCACCCACGACCTGACCGACATCGAGCAACTCTGCGGCCGGGTGATGGTGATCGACCACGGCCGGGTGGTCCACGACGGCGGGCTGGACGGGCTGCACACCGCCGGGCGCAGCGAGCGCACGCTGGTGGTCGACCTCGCCGAGGCCCGGCCGCCGATCGAGGTGGCCGGGGCGCGGGTGGTGAAGGTCGACGGGCCGCGGCAGTGGCTCGCCTTCCCAGCGCGGGAGAGCGCGGCGCCGATCGTGGCGGCGGTCGCGGCGCGGTACCCGCTGGTGGACCTGTCGGTGCGCGAACCGGCCATCGAGGACGTGATCGCGCGGATGTACGCGAAGGTCGCGATCGGCTAGCGGCGGGCGCGGCCCGGCCCCGGAACCGGCCCGGGCGCCTGGTCGGGCGCGTTGTCGGGTGCCTGGTCGGGCGCGCCGTCGGGCGTGCATCCGGGGCTCGTCACCCGTCCGGGGAGGGCAACGGGCAGACTGGCGGGGTGAGTGACGAAGCCTTCAGCGGGACGGGCCCCGGGGTCCGGTTCACCGCGGCCGACGAGCAGAAGAGACGCGGCGTCCGCCGGATGAAGACCATCGCGACCGGCCTGCTGGCCTTCGCGACCCTGGTCTTCGCCCTCTCCACCTGGGCCAAGGCGGCCGGCGCCGGCGCCTGGGCCGGGTACCTGGCGGCCGCCGCCGAGGCGGGCATGGTCGGCGCGCTGGCGGACTGGTTCGCGGTGACGGCGCTGTTCCGCCGCCCGTTCGGCCTGCCGATCCCGCACACCGCCATCATCCCGACCAAGAAGGACGCCTTCGGGCGCTCGCTCGGCGACTTCGTCGGCGAGAACTTCCTCTCCGGCCACGTGGTGCGCGGCCGGCTCGCGGCACTCGGCATCGGCCGCCGGCTGGGGGAGTGGCTGGCCGCGCCGGGCAGCGCCGAACGCGTCACCAAGGAGGCGTCGGCGGCGCTGCGCGGGCTGCTCGCGGTGCTCCACGACGACGACGTGCGGGCGGTGGTCGCCGAGGCGGTCACCCGGCGGGCGGCCGCCACCTCGGTGGCCGAGCCGATGGGCCGGATGCTGGGCAAGGTGGTGGCGGACGGCGGCCACCATGGCGTGGTGGACCTGGTGGCCGTGCGGGCGCACGGCTGGCTGACCGCCAATCACGAGGACGTGGTCCGGAAGGTCACCCAGAAGACCCCGGGCTGGACGCCGAGGTTCATCGACAACCAGGTCGGTGAGCGGGTCTACCGGGAGCTGCTGCGCTTCGTCACCGACATCCGGGACGACCCGGACCACCCGGCCCGGGGCGCGGTCGACAACTTCCTCGCCGACTTCGCCACCGAGCTGCAGAGCGACCCGGAGACCATCGCCCGGGTCGAGCGGGCCAAGGTCGAGCTGCTGGGCCGCCCCGAGGTGCAGGAGCTGATCAACTCCACCTGGGGGGCCGTGCGCGCCCTGGTGATGGGCGCGGCCGAGGACGAGGACAGCGAACTGCGCCGGCGCATCCGCGACGGCGTGCGCGGCTTCGGCGAGCGCCTGGCCACCGACGCCAAGCTGCAGGCCAAGGTGGACGGCTGGCTGCAGGACGCGGCCCAGTACCTGGTCGACACCTACCGGACGGAGATCACCTCGCTGATCTCCGACACGGTGGCCGGCTGGAACGCCGACGACGCCTCCCGCAAGATCGAGGCCAACGTCGGGCGCGACCTGCAGTTCATCCGGATCAACGGCACGGTGGTCGGCGCCCTCGCCGGACTGCTGATCCACGCCGTGGCGGTCGCGCTCGGGGGGTGAGCCCGGAGCGCTGTTCCGGCTTCGGCCTATCCTGGGCCCCAGCTTCGCGATACGCGCGTAGAAGGAGAAGGGAACCACCGTGGTCCAGCCGGACGGAAGTCGGATCGGAAACCCCACTGGTACCACCGTCGACCGGAGCATCGAGGCGTTCATCGCCGGGATGCCCAAGGCGGAACTGCACGTCCACCACGTCGGTTCGGCCTCGCCCCGCGTCGTCGCCGAGCTGGCCGCCCGCCACCGCGGAGGGTCCAAGGTGCCGGCCGACCCGGCCGCGCTCGCCGAGTACTTCACCTTCACCGACTTCGCCCACTTCATCGAGGTCTACCTGAGCGTCGTGGACCTCGTCCGCGACGCCGAGGACGTCCGCGCGCTCACCTACGGCGTCGCCGAGGACATGGCCCGCCAGAACATCCGGTACGCCGAGCTGACCATCACCCCGTACTCCTCGGTCAAGCGCGGGATCCCCGAGGTCGCCTTCATGGAGGCCATCGAGGACGCCCGGCTGCGCGCCGAGAAGGACCTCGGCGTGGTGCTGCGCTGGTGCTTCGACATCCCGGGCGAGGCGGGGCTGGAGTCGGCGGAGGTGACCGCCCGCCTGGCCACCGAGCTGGCCCCCGAGGGGCTGGTCAGCTTCGGGCTGGGCGGGCCGGAGATCGGTGTGCCGCGGCCGCAGTTCAAGCCGTACTTCGACCGGGCGCGGGCGGCCGGCCTGCGCTCCGTCCCGCACGCCGGCGAGACCACCGGGCCGCAGACGGTCTGGGACGCGATCCGCGAGCTGGGCGCCGAGCGGATCGGGCACGGCACCCAGGCGGTGCACGACCCGGCGCTGCTGGACTACCTGGGGGAGCACCGCATCGCGTTGGAGGTCTGCCCGACCTCCAACATCGCCACCCGGGCGGTGGAGCGGATCGAGGAGCACCCGATCAAGCGGATGGTGGACGCCGGGCTGCTGGTGACCGTCAACAGCGACGACCCGCCGATGTTCGGCACCGACCTCAACACCGAGTACGCGGTGGCGGCGCGGCTGCTGGGCCTGGACGAGGCGGGCGTCGCGGCGCTCGCCCGCAACGCGGTGGAGGCCTCCTTCCTGGAGCAGGCCGGCAAGGCGCGGCTGACCGGCGAGATCGACGCCTACCTGGCGGGCTGGCAGCGCTGACGCCCTCCCCGCCGAACCGCCCCGTCGACCACGAGAGCCCGAGCCTCGGTCGGCGGGGCGGTGGCGTTCTCGGAGCCACCCACTCATCGAGTGGCATCAAAGTGGTGCCATAAATGGCTCGACATGGCACCGGCGGCGTGCCATGCTTGAGCCATGGACCTCACGCCGTACGTCGAAAACCTCCGGAACGAGCTCGCGGTCGCCGCGGCCACCGGCGGGGAGGAAGCCCGTGCGCTGGCCGACCGGCTGACCCTCCCGCTGGAGTCGGCCGTGCGGCTCACCCTGCTCAACGCCCTCTCCGCCGCCATGGGCGAAGTGACCCGCGACCTCGCCCCGGGCTCGGTGGACGTCCGGCTGCGCGGCCTCGACCCCGAGTTCGTGGTGACCGCACCGCCCGGATCCGATGCCTTCCACGGTGATGTGCCGTCCGCTGGGCCGATGGTGCCGTCGATGGCTCCGGTGATGCCATCGGTGGCGCCGGCCACGTCGTCGATGGCGCCGGAGTCGGACGAGACGGGCACCGCCCGGATCAACCTGCGGCTGCCCGCCCAGCTCAAGGCCCGGGCGGAGGAGGCGGCCGGGCAGGAAGGCCTGTCCCTCAACGCCTGGTTGGTGCGGGCCGTCGCCGGGGCACTGGAGGGCGGTCGGCCCGGCGTCCGCCCGGCCGCCGAGCTCGGCGCCCCCACCACGCGCAGCGTCGGCGGCCAGGGATTCACCGGCTGGGTCCACTGACACTTCCGCACCATCCGCGTTTCCGCATCACCCGGCGATTCCGCACCGCCCGCGTTTTCCGAACCTTCAACGTCACCCCCGCTCCGACCAGCGGGAACACCTCCACGAGTCAAGAGGACGGGACAGCCATGCCTTCGTACGAGACGGACGGACCGATCTCCGCCGCCCTTGAGTTCGAGATCGGCTCGGTGTGGATCCGCGCGAGCAAGCGCACCGACGCCGTGATCGAGGTCCGGCCCGCCAACGCGGCCAGAGACGCGGACGTCAAGGCCGCGGAGCTGACCCAGGTCGACTTCTCCGGCGGTCGGCTCACCCTCAAGGGCCCCAAGCAACGCACCGTGTTCTCCAGCAAGAAGGGTTCGATCGAGGTCCTGGTCGAGCTGCCGGCCGGCTCCGAGGTGCACGCCGACTCCCCGATGGCGGACTTCGTCACCGAGGGCCCGCTCGGCACGTGCCGGATGAAGACCTCCATGGGCCGGATCCAGATCGACCGGGCCGACAGCGTGCGGCTCAAGACCGACATGGGGGACGTCCGGGTCGGCACGGTCACCGGGGACGCCGAGATCACCGGCGGCGGCCGGATCGCGGTCGCCTCCGTCGGTGGCGCGCTGACCGTCAAGAACAGCAACGGCGACACCGAGATCGACGAGGTGCACGGCGAGCTGAGTGCCAACGCCTCCAACGGCCGGATCCACGTCGGCCTCGCCGGGGCGGGCGTGGACGCCAAGACGGCGAACGGCCACATCCGGCTCGGCCGGGTGGTCCGGGGCAGGGTCAGCCTGCAGTCCGGCGTCGGCGACGTGGAGGTCGGCATCGCGGAGGGCACGGCGGCCTGGCTCGACGTGCACAGCAAGTTCGGCGCCGTCCGCAACGCCCTCGGCGCGGCGCAGGGCCCGGGCGACGCCCGGGAGACCGTCGAGGTCCGCGCCCAGACCCAGGTCGGCAGCATCACCATCCGGAGGGCCTGATGACCGCGATCTCCGCGGTGGGACTGACCAAGTCCTACGGGGACAAGGCCGTGCTCAGGGGCATCGACCTGTCCATCCCGGCCGGCAGCGTCTTCGCCCTGCTCGGGCCGAACGGCGCCGGCAAGACCACCACGGTGCAGATCCTCTCCACCCTGATCCCGGCCGACGGCGGCTCGGCCCGGGTGGCCGGCCATGACCTGCTCCGGCAGGCCGACGCGGTCCGGAAGGCGATCGGGGTGACCGGCCAGTTCTCGGCGGTCGACAACCTCCTCACCGCCGAGGAGAACCTGATGCTGATGGCGGACCTCAACCACCTCCGCCGTCGGGAGGGTCGGAGGCGGGCCGAGGACCTGCTGAGCCGCTTCGAGCTCACCGAAGCCGCCCGCAAGCCGGTGGCCACCTTCTCCGGCGGCATGCGGCGCAAGCTCGACCTGGCGATGACGCTGGTCGGTGAACCGAAGGTGATCTTCCTGGACGAGCCGACCACCGGGCTGGACCCGCGCAGCCGGCGGACCATGTGGGAGATCATCCGGCGGCTGGTCGCCGACCGCGGGGTGACGATCTTCCTCACCACCCAGTACCTGGAGGAGGCCGACCAACTCGCCGACCGGATAGCCGTCCTGGACGGCGGTCGGATCGTCGCCGAGGGCACGGCCGAGGAACTGAAGCGGATCGTCCCCGGCGGGCGGATCCGGCTCCGGTTCGCCGACGCCACCGGACTCGACAGCGCCGCAGCACTGTTCGACTACGCCACGGCCGACACCGAGGCCCTGGTGCTGGACATCCCCGGCGACAACTCCGTCCTCACCGTGAGGACCGTACTGGACGTGCTCGACAACGCGTCCGTCCGGGCGGAGTCGCTGGTCGTGGAGACGGCGGACCTGGACGACGTGTTCCTCGCACTGACCGGGGAGGGGGCGCGATGAGCGCGACGACGACCTATGTGGTCAGCGACTCGCTGACCATGCTGCGGCGCAACCTCAAGCGGGCGCAGCGGTACCCGGCGATGACCTTCTCCGTCGTGGTGATGCCGGTGATGATGCTGCTGCTCTTCAACTACGCCTTCGGGGGCGCGCTGGGGGCGGGCATCGGGGGTGGCAGCTACATCGACTACGTGACGCCGGGCATCGTGCTGATGACGGCGACGGCGGGTTCCGTCGCCACGGCGGTGGGCGTGTGCGTCGACATGACGGAGGGGATCGTCAACCGGTTCCGGACGATGTCGGTCTCACGGTCGGCGTTCCTAGCCGGGCACGTGGTCGGGAGCGTCATCCAGACGGTGATCGCGCTGGTGCTGGTGATCGGCGCGGCCTTCGCGATGGGGTTCCGCTCGAGCGCCGGGCCGGTGGAGTGGCTTGCGGCCGCCGGGCTGCTGCTCTTCGTGACGCTGGCGCTGACCTGGGTATCGGCGGGCA
Source organism: Kitasatospora sp. NPDC029312 (assembly GCF_055569215.1). Classification (NCBI taxonomy): domain Bacteria; kingdom Bacillati; phylum Actinomycetota; class Actinomycetes; order Kitasatosporales; family Streptomycetaceae; genus Kitasatospora; species Kitasatospora sp. NPDC029312. The sequence continues at coordinate 118,370 of NZ_JBVHXY010000007.1, forward strand.
TCGGACTGGTGTCGAAGACACCGGAGAGCGCGAGCAACACGCCGCTGCCGCTGACCTTCCTGCCGTTCATCGGCAGTGCGATCGTCCCGCCCGACTCGATGCCCACGGTGCTGCGCTGGTTCGCCGAGTACCAGCCCTTCACTCCCATCATCGAGACCCTGCGCGGCCTGCTGACCGGCACCGGGATCGGCACCAGCGGCTGGAGCGCCCTCGCCTGGTGCACCGGCCTCACGGTGGTCGGCTACCTGTGGTCGCGGAGGGTCTTCTACCGGCGGTGACGGGGGTACGGCCGGTAGCCCACCCGGCCCGGGGGGGGGGGGGGTCCCCCCCCCCCCCCCCCCCCCCCCCCCCCCCCCCCCGCCGTGGCGTCATCTCACGGCGCCGGCATCAGGTTTTGCTCAGCGGCGGGCGTCACCAGCGGTCGATGCCCATCGTCTTGGCCGCGCTGTGGATGGCGTTGTAGTGGGGGATCGACATGTCGGACTTCTTGTCCTTCGGCGGCAGGTGCTTGTCTGCGGCCCGGAATTCGTCCCGCGCGGAGGCGAGCAGGCTGGTGCCGTAGGAGACCGGGACGTCGTTCTTCCCGTGCACCGGGTGGGACTTGGCGGCCGTCTGGCTCCCGGCTTTGGCCAGGATGCTGCGGGCCTGGTTGTACGCGTCGGCCTTGACCGTCTTGGGGTTGCGCACCTGAGCCTGGACCCCGGCCACGGGCCCGGCCTGCTCGGCGGCCGTGGCGACGGGGGCGACGGCGGCGGTGAGCGCGCCTGCGGTAACGGCGGTCACCAGGGCATTGCGGACGATCCTGTTCATGCGGAATCCTCTCCGTGGACATCCCAAAGATTCGCCTCCGCACAGGACATGGGAATGGTCGGAGTGCGAACGTCTCCGCCCTACCCCTGCCCTCGGCAGCGGTAAACCGGCTTCCGACCGGCGGTTCGGAAGGTGTGGAACGAGTGAAAGCATTCGGACATGGCATCGGTGCCACGGAAAACGCCGGGCGCTCGGCCACCCTCGTTGGTTAGCCTCGGCGCCATGACCTGGCTCCCTGCTGACTTCGTCCACCCCGTCCACGTCCCGCTGCTCGACGGCGAGTACCACCTGCGGCCGATCAGGGAGGCCGACACCGCCCTCGACTACCCCGCCGTGATGGGCTCGCGCGAGCGGCTGTGGAGCATCTTCGGCCCGGCCTGGGGCTGGCCGGAGGCGACGATGACCTTCGAGGGCGACCGGATCGACCTGGCGCGGCACGAGCGGGAGATAGCCGCCCACGAGTCCTTCAACTACGTCCTGATGGACCGCGCCGAGACGGCGGTCCTGGGCTGCGTCTACATCGACCCGCCGGAGCGGGTCGGCGCCGACGGCGAGATCTCCTGGTGGGTGGTGGACGAACTGGTCGGCAGCGAGGTGGAGCAGGCACTGGACGCCCTGGTGCCGCAGTGGATCGCCGCGGACTGGCCGTTCCGCACGCCGCGCTACCTGGGGCGCGATCTCTCCTGGCAGGACTGGCTGGCGCTGCCGTCCGTCTGAGGCCCGGTTGCCCGCGCCCCCGACTGGGGGCGCCGGTAACGCGAACGGGGTCCGGCACCGGTGAAGGTGCCGGACCCCGTCCGACAGTGGAGCGCCAGGCCCGGGTTGCACGGACTCTTCCTACTGAAAGTAGGACGTGCTCTGGTAGCACCGCTGACGCCTGACGAGGAATCATCTCCCTCGCGACGAGAAGAAGATTAGCAGCTCAGCGCCCGTGCGGCGAACCGGGGGCGGAGCGGCTCCCCCTGCCGGGCCGGCGCGCGCCCGCCCGTGCGGGCGGCCGCAAAAACGGTTGCCGACGACACCGGCGGTGGTGATCATCGTGCGATGAACACCAGCATCCGACGCGTGCGGACCGAGGAGTGGGAGCGGGTCAAGGCGATCCGTCTGGACTCCCTCCAGGATCCGGTGGCCGGCATCGCCTTCCTGGACACCTACGAGCAGGCCGCCGCGAGGCCCGACGGGTTCTGGCGGGGCCGCGCCGAGGGCGCGGCCGAGAGCGACTCCGTGCGGCAACTCGTCGCGGAGGCGGAGGACGGCCGCTGGCTCGGCAGCATCACCGTGCTGGTCGAGCGACCCGGCGGGGCGGGGGCCATCGGCGGCGACGTCATCGAGGTCCCGCAGACCCACCTCGTCGCCTTCTACGTCCGCCCCGAGGCGCGCGGCACCGGACTGGCCCACGAGCTCATCCGAGTCGCCCGGGAATGGTCGTGGTCGCTCACCGAACCCCGCATCGAGCGGGTGCGGCTGTTCGTCCACGAGGACAACGCGCGTGCCCAGGCGATGTACCTGCGGGCCGGCTTCCAGCACACGGGGGTGTCGGTGCCGGTGCCCGGCGACGAGACGCGCCGGGAGCTGGAACTGGCTGTCGGCCGGGGCTGACCGGCGCCGGCTCCCGGCGCCGGCGCCGACGCAGGCGCCGGGAGCGGGCCCGGGCGAGCCGTCAGCGGAAGTCCTCCGCGTGGTCCCGGGCCCATGAACGGAAGCTGCGCGCCGGGCGGCCGAGCACCTGTCGGACGGTGTCCGTGACCCGCTCCGGCTCGCGCGTGAACGACTCATAGGCCCGCAGCCGGGAGTCCGCGAACGCCGCGCTCCCCATGGCCTCGGTCAGATGCACGCGGGCCGTCTCCGGCGCCAGTTCCTCCCAGCGCACCTCGGTGCCGGTCTCCTCGCCGATGATCCGCGCCAGTTCGGCGTGGGCGATCGACTCGGGGCCGGTGACCACGTACTTGGCGCCGTCGTGGCCCTCCTCGGTGAGCGCCGCGACGGCCACGTCCGCGATGTCCCGCTCGTGGATCAGAGAACGGCGCGCCCCGCCGTACGGCCAGCGGACGACGCCCTGCCGCACCTGGTCGGCCCAGTGGAGCGTGTTGCCCGCGAAGTCGATGGCCCGGACGAAGGTCCAGCGCAGGCCGGACTTGCGGATCAGCCGCTCGATCTCCTGGTGGTAGACCACCGGCTGCTCGTCGTCCGCGAGGTCGGCCACATCCGTCGACAGGTAGACGACCCGCTCGGCGTGCTTCGCGATCAGCTCCACGACCCGCGGCTGCACCGGGATCGCCGGCCACACCAGGTAGACGCCCTCCACCCCGTCGCTCAGTGCGGCCACCAGGCTCTCCGGCGCGGCCAGATCGCCCTGTACGGCCTCCACCCCCGGGGGCAGCGCCACCGCCGCGCCGTCCCGCACCAACGCCCGCACCTCGTGCCCGCGTTCGGCCAGCCCGGCCACTACGTGCCTGCCCACACTGCCGTTCGCACCGATCACCAGAATCTTGCTCATGGCCGTCCGAACACCGGGTGGGGCCGCCTTATGCCCGGACGGTCCCTCAGGTCCGGCTGATGGTCAGTACGGTCGCGCCGGCCTGTCGGCGTGCCGGTCCTTCATGCTCAGACTGCCACGCGCACCACGTACTTGCCGGTGGCCCGTCCCGCCTGCATCGCGTCGTGCGCGGCCGGTACGGCCTCCAGGTCCGGCAGTTCGGTGAGCGGGATGCTCAGGCCGCTGCCCACCTGGAGGTCGAGGGTGGCGCGGATGGCGCGCGCGAGGCGTTCGGGGGCCGTGGCGGCGAGGTAACGGTGGCTGAAGCCGGTGACGGTGAGGTTGCCGGCCATCAGGCGGCTGAGCGGGGGCAGGTCGCTGACGGTGCCGCCGCCCGCGTTGCCGAACAGGACGATCCGGCCACCGGGCGCGGTGATGTCGAGGTCGAGCTCCAGCGCGGCGGTGCCCAGCGGGTCCAGCACCAGGTCGACGCCCCGGCCGTCGGTGGCGGTGCGGATGGCGTCAGCGAGTTCCTCGTCCCGGGCGAAGGCGTGGTCGTAGCCCAGCCCGACCGCGGCCGCCGCCTTGTCCGGGCGGCCGACCGTGCCGATCAGGGTGCCGCCGCCACCGAGCAGCGGGACCAACTGGGCGATCGCGCTGCCGATGCCGCCGCCGGCCGAGTGCACCAGGACGTTGTCCCCGGCGCTCAGCCGGCCCGCGTCGGTCAGCAGCAGGACGGCGGTGGCGAGGCCGAGCGGGGCGGCCGCGGCGGCGCTGAGCGCCAGGCCGTCCGGGACCGGAACGGTGAGCACGGCCTCGGCGATGACCACCTCGGCCAGCCCGCCGCCGACCGGCGCGGCCGCCACCCGGTCGCCGACGGCCAGGCCGGTGACGCCTTCGCCGAGCTCCCGGACCGTCCCGGCCACCTCCTTGCCCGGCAGGTAGGGCCACCCGGAGACGTAAGCGCTGTCGCCGCGGCGGGTCATCACGTCCACGAAGTTCAGTCCGGCCCAGGCGACGTCGATCGCCACCTGGCCGGGGCCGGGGTGTGGCGCCTCGATCTGCTGGATCTCGGAGTTCTCGGCTCCTCCGGGTGCGGTCATCACCAGTGCGCGCATGTTCGTGCCCCCTCGACTACGATGTTCGACGAACGGCGAAATTGCCGTGCGGCATTGATACCACGCAGTTTCGATGGATGTCGAACATCGCAGATGAGGAGGGTCGTTGATGCCTCGCAGCACCCGCCGCCGACCGGCGCTCTCGCACCCCGCGGCAGGGGAGATCGACCTGTACGACGTCCTGCACGCGCTCTCCGACCCGACCCGGATGACCATCGTCCGGATTTTGCGTGCCGAACCGGAACGGGCCTGCGGCACCTTCCCGGTGGACGTCGCGCCGTCCACCCTCAGCCACCACTTCAAGGTGCTGCGCGAGTCCGGCGTGATCACCCAGCGGGAGGAGGCCAACCGCCGTTTCTCCGCGCTGCGCGCCGTCGACCTGGAACGCCGCTTCCCCGGGCTGCTCGACACGGTCCTCGCGGCGCTCGCCCGCAACGACGGGATAATGGAAGGGACTTGAGCCCGCCCGAGGCGCCACCGGCCGGACGGCAGGGGCGGCGCCGGGGCCGGCGGCGACGGGCTGAGGTGTTGTCACGCGCCCACGCGGGCGGACCGGACCGCCGCCCCCGCCGCGTCAGCCCGTCGGGCTCGACCGCGGGACCGGTAGGCCGTGCCGGGATCAGCGCAGGCGGGAGGAGGAGAGGATCGACGCCAGGTGCGCGACCACCATCCCCCAGGTGATCACCGTGATCCCGGCCAGTGCCGCCCGCGTCGCGCCGAGGTGGCCCAGCCCGGCGTCCACCGCGGCCGCCGCCAGCAGCACCAGGGAGGCCTCGATGCCGTTCGTCACCCGGTGGATCTTGAAGATCGAGGCGAGCCGGCGGGCCGTCGCGATGCCCTGGGAGCGCGGCTGGGTGGACTCCTCGTCCGCCGGCGGCTGTCCGCTGCGCGCGCGGGCCACGTCCACCAGGTCCGTCGAGGCCTTCAGCAGCACCACGCCGAGCGCGGCGGCCAGGCCCGCCGACACCCACAGCTCCGATCCGCCCCGGGCCGCCCGGATTCCCGCGCCGATCATCAACGCGGCGTCCGCCAGGTAGGCGCCGAGCCGGTCGACGTAGACCCCGGCCATGCTGAACTGGCGCTTCCAACGCGCCACTTCGCCGTCGACGCAATCGAAGAGCAGGAACAGCTGGAACAGCACCGCCGCCAGCACGGCGCCGGGCAGGCCGGGTATCAGCAGGGCCGCGCCGCCGCCGACCCCGCACGCCACCATCACCCAGGTCAGGGTGTTCGGCGACACCGAGGTGCGCACCAACTGCCGGGTGGCGCGCAGCGAGACCGCCCGCATGTACAGCCGGCCGGCCCAGTGCTCCCCGTTACGGCTCTGCAGCTTGGCCTTCGGCTGGCACACCTCGCGCAGCTCGGCGAGCGCCGGAGCAGCCACCATGACGACATCCCTCCACCAGTCCCGAAACGATCACCACAGGCTACGGCCTCCGAAGCACTGCTCCGACCAGCCCGTTCGACGGTGAAGACGGAGTGAACGGGCCGTTGTGGAAGCGGTGAACGGGCCGGTGGGGAGGGCGATGCGGAGAGGGGTGACGCGGGCGGGGGACGGTCGAAAACCGGTGGGCGCACCGAAGCACCCGGGGCTAGGCTTCGCGGGTTCACCGGAACCCGAGCCCCGGGCCCGATCGCCCGTTCCGACACGCCGGTTGGCGCGGTCCGCCACGGTCCGACACGGGCCGACGCGACCCGACGCGACCCGGCGCCGTCCGACGCGGCCCCGGGGCGGAACGAGGAGCGCAGAACCATGGCGACCACCGGCGCCGCGCCGCACAGCCCCGACCTGTCCCGACTCCTGGACGACCACCGGCCGCAGGGCCCGGTGGAGACCGCCGATCACGCCCGGGCCCGCGCCCTGGTCGGCGCCCCCGACGCGTGGGACCGCGGCACCCCGCTGCACTTCACCGCCTCTGCGCTGGTCGTCCACCCGCCGACCCGCCGGGTCCTGCTGCGCTGGCACGTCCGCCAACAGGCCTGGCTGCAGGTCGGTGGCCACGGCGACCCGGGGGAGACCCTGCCGCTGGACATCGCGCTGCGCGAGGGGGTGGAGGAGACCGGTCTGACGGACCTCACGCCGTGGCCCGACGCCGCGCTAGTCCACCTCGCCGTGGTGCCCGTCCCCGCCTCGCCCGTCGAACCCGCCCACGAGCACGCCGACCTGCGCTTCCTCCTGGCCACCGGTACGCCGGACGAGGCCCGCCCGGAGAACCCGGCCTCCCCGCTGGAGTGGCTGAGCATCGAGGAGGCCAGGCAGCGGACCACCGAGGAGAACTTCCGCGAGACCCTCGACCGGGCCGCCCGCCTGCTCTCCTGAGCCCCTTGTCGGCCGCCGCCGCCCCGCTTCGCCCGCTGCCGTCCCGCTTCGCCCGCTGCTGCCCGTTCCGCCCCCTCCCGCCCGTCCCCGTCCGCCGGAAGGCCCCGATGCACACCGACCAGATCCTCATCTTCGACGCCGACGACACGCTCTGGGAGAACAACGTCCTCTTCGAGCGGGTCATCGACGGTTTCCTGGACTGGGTCGCCGCCCCGGACCAGCGGGCGGCCACCCGGGCCCTGCTCGACCGGATCGAGGCCACCAACGCCGCCGTCCTCGGCTACGGCGCGGCCGTCTTCCGGCAGAGCCTGGTGGACTGCCTCCGGCAGCTGCGCGCCGACCGCGCCCCCGCCGCCGACGAACTGGCCCGGATCGACGAGCTGCTCACCCCGCTGACCGACCGCGGCGCGATCGAGCTGATCCCCGGCGTCGCCGACACCCTGGCCGCGCTCGCCGGACGCCACCACCTGCTGCTGCTCACCAAGGGCGACCAGGACGAGCAGCGCACCAAGGTGGCGGCCTCCACGATCGACCACCACTTCCGCGGCATCCACATCGTGGCCGAGAAGTCGGTCGACACCTACCGGCAGCTCGCCGTCGAACTCGGCCTCGACCCCGGGCGGACCTGGATGATCGGCAACTCACCCAAGTCCGACATCGCCCCCGCCCGCCGGGCCGGGCTGCGCACGGTGTTCATCCCGCACGAGCACACCTGGGTGCTGGAGCACGAGGAGATCGGCCCGGACGAGGTGACGCTCCGGCTCAAGGTCTTCCCGGAGCTGCTGGGCCACTTCTGACCACTGCGGCCCCGGCACCCGTCCGCGCCGGACGGCGCCGGCCCCGTCAGACCGCGAGGACGGTCGCCGGGGCGGGCGCCCCGCCCCGGTAGAGCCAGGCCCGCTCGGTGGCCGACCACACGCTGGTGGTCAGCAGGTACAGCGCGGCGGCCACCGGCACCAGCACCGCGAACAGCACCGAGGCGAACGAGAGGTACGGCAGCATCGCCGCGCCCGGCTGCGGGGTGGTCTGCGCCGCCGTCGCACGCCGTGCCCGGCGGTAGTTGACGTACCCGACCGCGGCCAGCCCGGCGTACAGCAGCCCGAACACCGCGAACTGCCCGGCGCCGTGGGCGTTCCCGACGTGCAGGCCCAGCGGCACCCCGAACAGGGTGTGGTCCAGCAGGTCGTTCGGCGTGGTGAAGAGCCGGTACATCACCGAGAAGAACGGGATCTGCACCAGCATCGGCAGGCATCCCGCGAACGGCGACACCTGCTCCTGCCGGTACAGCTCGGCGAGCGCCTCGCGCGCCTTCTCCGGATCCTTCGTGTGCTTCCTGTTCAGCTCGGCGACCTTCGGCGCGAGCTTCGAGCGGGCCTTCTCCCCGCGCGCCGCCGCGCGCGCCAGCGGGTGCAGGCAGAGCCGGACGGCGAGGACGAACAGGACGATCGCCAGCGCGGTCGGCAGGACGTGCGCGATGGCGGAGACCACGGCGTGGGCGACGGCGACGGCCGGGTCGAGAACAGCGAGAACGGACATGGTGAAGCGAGCCCTCCGGGGTCTCAGGACATGAGTGATCGGCGGAGGACGGCCGCGAAGGTCGTACGAGGCGAAGACGAACGTACGAGGGGCGCCTGCGGACAGGCGCGGGCTTTCCGCGCCTCGACGGTGCGGGCCCTGCGGATCTACGCGGCCGCCGGGGCCGCTCCCGGCGCCCTGGGGCGTCGCCTGCCCCGGGCATCCGGATCACGCTGCGGAAGGAACGCCGTACCGAACGCCCGACGGCGCAGCACCCCGCTGCGCACCACCGCTGGTGCCTGCGTGCCCGACAGCCGGGCTCCGGCCAGTGCCCCCGCGACCGCGCCGGCCACCAGTGCCACGGCCGCCACGGCGGCGACGGACGCCAGCGCGCCGCCGTCGGTCACCAGCTGCCCGGTCAGCACCCGGAGCAGCCCCAGCAGCATCGCGATGACGGCCACGGCTCGCTCCCTTCGGGGTGTTCCCGGCTTCTGACGTTCAGCAGGACGATCCTACGGCCTGCCGGGTTCCCTCCTCGTCGCCAGGAGCGTAGCCAGCGGTGCTACACGGGGCTACCGTGGAAGCCATGAAGACGATTACCCAGCGGGAGTTCCGGAACAACTCCGCCGCGGTGATGGACGCGGTGGAGGCGGGGGAGACCTTCCACATCACCAGGAACGGGGTCGAGGTCGCGGAGCTCCGCCCGGTCTCCGGGCGGCGCAGGCTCACCGCGGAGGAGCTGGTGGCGCGGCACGTGAAGCTGCCGCGGGTGGACTACCAGCAGCTGCGCAAGGAGGCCGAGGAGTACTTCGGGCCCGAGGAGCTGGTGGGGGACGAGGGCGACGACCCGTTCGAGCGGCGGCGTGGCTGAGCGCCGGAGGGCGTCCCGGCGGCGGCCGGCCGGGGTGCTGGACACCTGCGTGTACATCGACCTGGCGCTGCTCAGCCCCGCCGACCTGCCGGCCGTGCCGGAGCTGACCGCGATCACCTTCGCCGAGCTCCAGCAGGGCGTCTCGATGGCGCGGGACCCGGTCAGCCGGGCGGCCCGGCTGGAGGTGCTGGGCGCGGCGATGGCCGACTTCGACCCGCTGCCCTTCGACGCGGCGGCCGCCGCCCGCTACGGGACGCTGGTCACCCTCACCATCGCCGCCGGACGGCAGCCGCGCCCGCGCCGGATCGACCTGATGATCGCCGCCGTCGCGTCCGCCCACGGGCTGCCGCTGTACACGCGCAACGTGTCGGACTTCCGGGGGCTGGGCTCGGCGGTGGAGGTCATCGGGGTGTGAGCCCGGCCGGTGTGAGCCCAGCCGGGCCCTGGCCGCCGGGCAGCGCGCCGGCCTGCGCGCCGGCCTGCAGACCAGTCAGCGCACCGGCCCGCGCGGCCGGCCCGGCAGGCGGCCACCGGTCAGTTCAGCCGGACCGCCGTGCCCGTGGCCGCCGAGGAGCGGGCGGCCTCCAGGACGGTGAGAGCGGCCACCGCGTCGCGCGGGTCGACCGGGGGCGGGGTCCCGGGAGCGGCCAGGGCGGCGGCGATGCCGGCGTAGAAGGCGGGGTAGTCGCCCGGATCGGTGGGCAGCGGGATCGGGGACTCGTCACTGCCCAGGGTGCCGTACTGCTCGGGCCGGTCGGCGCCCCACGGGCGGGTGCCGCCGGGGCGCAGGCCCGCCCGGAGGTCGGCTTCCTGGGGGTCCATGCCGTGCTTGACGTACCCGGCGGTGTCGCCGAGCACCCGCAGCCGGGGGCCGACCAGCGGGGTGATCGCGCTGGTCCACAGGTGCGAGCGGGTGCCGGAGGCGTGGGTGAGCGCGAGGAAGGCGTCGTCGTCCACCGCCGCGCCGTCGCGGCGCACGTCGATCTCCGCGTACACCGTCTCGACCGGCCCGAACAGCGTCAGCGCCTGGTCCACCAGGTGGCTGCCCAGGTCGTAGAGGGTGCCGCCGACCTCGGCCGGGTCGGCCAGCTCGCGCCAGCCCGGCTTGGGCTTCGGGCGGAAGCGCTCGAAGCGGGACTCGAAGCGGTGCACCCGGCCGAGCGCGCCGTCGCGCACCAGCCGGCTCGCGGTGAGGAAGTCGCCGTCCCAGCGCCGGTTCTGGAAGACGGAGAGCAGGACGCCCCGGTCCTCGGCGAGCCGGCACAGCTCCAGCGCCTGGGCGGCCGTGGCGGCCAGCGGCTTGTCCACCACCGTGGCCAGGCCCGCCTCCAGGGCGGTGCGGGCGAGCGGGGCGTGGGTGCGGTTCGGGGAGGCGATGACGACCAGGTCCAGCGCCTCCCGGTCGGCGAACAGCTGCTCGGGGGTGTCGACGGCCCGGGCGTCGGGGTGCTCGCGCCGCAACTGCTCGCGGCGGTCCGGGTTGGCGGTGACCACGGCGTCCAGCCGCAGCCCCGGCGTGGTGGCGATGAGCGGGGCGTGGAAGGCGGAGCCGGCCAGGCCGTAGCCGATCAGGCCGACGCGCAGCGGCCGGTCGGGCACGGGGCGGGGGGTCTGCGGATTCATGCCGCCCACTCAATCACGAGGCGCCCGGTTGCTCCCGGTTTCCGCCGGGCGTCCACCGCGTCCCGCTGGGCGGGACGTAGTGCCGTCGGCCAGGCGTGCGGATTAGGCTGTGCCGCGTCAGGGCCCTCGCACGACGCAAGACGTTGCAACACTTCGGGAGACACGCACGTGGCAGACCGCAAGCCCATCGAGTCCTGGCTGACCGACATGGACGGGGTCCTCATCCACGAGGGCACGCCGATCCCGGGGGCGGAGGAGTTCCTGCGCAGGCTGCGGGAGTCCGGCAAGCCCTTCCTGGTACTCACCAACAACTCGATCTACACCCCGCGCGACCTCAGTGCCCGGCTGGCCGGGATGGGCCTGGAGGTGCCGGAGGAGTGCATCTGGACCTCCGCCCTGGCCACCGCGAAGTTCCTGGCGGGGCAGCGCCCGAACGGCACCGCCTACGTGATCGGCGAGGCCGGCCTCACCACCGCGCTGTACCAGGCCGGTTACGTCCTCACCGACAACAACCCCGACTACGTGGTCCTCGGCGAGACCAGGACCTACTCCTTCGAGGCGCTCACCAAGGCGATCCGCCTGATCAACCAGGGCGCCCGGTTCATCTGCACCAACCCGGACGAGACCGGCCCCTCCCCCGAGGGCGTGCTGCCGGCCACCGGCTCGGTCGCGGCCCTGATCACCAAGGCGACCGGCGTCGACCCGTACTTCGTCGGCAAGCCCAACCCGCTGATGATGCGCGAGGCGCTGAACACCGCCGGAGCCCACTCGGAGACCGCCGTGATGATCGGCGACCGGATGGACACCGACATCGTCGCGGGCATGGAGGCCGGCATGGAGACCATCCTGGTGCTCACCGGCCTGACCTCCGCCGCCGACATCGAGCGGTTCCCGTACCGGCCGACCCGGGTGGTCAAGTCGATCGCGGACCTCGTCGACCTGGTCTAGCCTCTGCGGTGCGTCGCGAGCCCCGTCCCGGCCGAGCGCCGGGGCGGGGCCGCTGCGTTGGGCGGGGTCCGGGTGCGCGGGGTCGGGAGGCAGGGCGCTGATGAGTACGCCGGGGGAAGCGCAGGGGCCGGGCGAGAAGCGGGTCACCTGGGCAGAGCTCTACTTCGACCTGGTGTTCGTCTTCGCGATCACCCAGGTCTCCGGGCTGCTGCACCACCAGCACGACCCGACCGGCCTGGTCCGGGCCCTGGTGGTGTTCGTGCCGGTGTACTGGTGCTGGGTCGGCACCACCGTGCAGGCCAACATCCGGGACGTGGACAACCCGCGTGACCGCGTGGGCATCCTGCTGGTCGGGCTGGCCGGGCTGTTCCTGGCGCTCGCCATCCCCGGCGCGTACGGCCGGCGGGGCCTGCTGCTCGGCGCCGCGTACTGGCTGGCCCGGGTGGTGCTGCTGCTCCTGCTGGTCCGCATCCCGGGTGTCTGGCGCGGCCCGTACGGGGTGGGCGTGCTGGTCAGCGGGCCGCTGCTGCTGGTCGGCGGACTGCTGCCGGACGGGCCGAGGCTCGCGCTGTGGGCGGCGGCCGCGCTCTGTGACCTGGCCGCGCCGCTGGTGTTCCGGCAGCGGCTCGCGAAGGTGGCGTACCACCCGGCGCACATGCCGGAGCGGTTCGCGCTGTTCCTGCTGGTGGCGCTCGGCGAGTCGATCGTCGGGATCGGCGCCCCGGCGGCCGCGGCCCGGCTGGACGCGGCCGAACTCACCGCGGTCGCCGCGGCGTTCACCATCTCGGCGGGCCTGTGGTGGCAGTACTTCGTGTTCGCGGCGGACGCGATGCGGCACGCCGTGGAGGTGGCGGACTCGCGGCGGGACGTCGTGCGGCGGGTCTTCCAGTACGGGCACCTGGCGCTGGCCGCCGGGGTGATCGGGGTCGCGGTCGGCTTCGAGGAGACGGTCACGGACCCCTGGCGGGCGCTCGGCGCCGGATCGGTGGCGCTGCTGTACGGCGGGTGCGCGCTCTACCTGCTGACCTTCGGCTACACCCGCTGGATGATGTTCCGTCAGGTGTCGGCCACCCGGATCGCCGCGGCGGTGGTGGTGCTGGGCCTGCTGCCCGCGGTGGTGCGGCTGCCGGCACTGGCGGTGCTGGTGGCCCTGGCGGGGCTGCTGGTGGTGCTCAACGCGGTGGAGCACGCTCGGGTCGCGCGGGCCGAGGCTGCTGCCCCGTCCGTTTCTCCGGCCGGTGCTCCGGACGCCGCTCCGCTGGACTGAGTTGTCGGTGGGGCTGTGTAGCGTTCGGTGTGTAAGAGGGCAGGCGGCGCGGCAGCCGCGGTGTGGGAGGTAGATGTCGTGACGGACACGGTCGAGGCGGGCCTGGTCGAGGCCGACGCGGGTGGCGGGCTGGAACTGCCGGAGTCCTGGCGCGGGGTGCTCGGCGCCGAGACGGAGAAGCCGTACTTCGCGGAGCTGGCGGCCTTCGTGGCGGCCGAGCGCGCGCAGCACCAGGTGTTCCCGCCGAGCGGTCAGGAGTTCGCCGCGCTGGAGGCCACTCCGTACGACAAGGTCCGGGTGCTCGTCCTCGGCCAGGACCCGTACCACGACGACGGCCAGGCGCACGGCATGAGCTTCTCGGTGCTGCCCGGCACCAGGACGCCGCCCTCGCTGCGCAACATCTTCAAGGAGCTGCACGCCGACCTGGGCGTCCCGACTCCGGACAACGGCTACCTGATGCACTGGGCCGAGCAGGGCGTGCTGCTGCTCAACGCGGTGCTCACGGTCCGCGCCCACGAGGCCAACTCGCACAAGGGGAAGGGCTGGGAGAAGTTCACCGATGCGGTGATCAAGGCGGTGAGCGCGCGTGAGGAGCCGGTGGTCTTCGTGCTGTGGGGCAACTACGCCAAGAAGAAGCTGCCGCTGATCGACACCTCGAAGCACGTGGTGGTGCAGGGCGCGCACCCCTCGCCGCTGTCCGCCAAGCTGTTCTTCGGCAGCCGGCCGTTCTCGCAGATCAACGCGGCGCTCGAAGGTTTCGGCGGCGAGCCGATCGACTGGCGGGTGCCGGACCTGAAGCAGGGCTGACGCCCGGCCGGGGCGTCACTGAGGTCGGGGTGGCCGCGGGGTGGGCGGGTTCGAACTACCGTCCGTCCGCGGCCACTTGCCGTTCTCCGCGGTCGGGCGCCGGTCGGGGCGGGGTGTGCTTAGCTGGTGCAGACCGGCCGCCGGGCCGGTGCGGTGCGGGGCCTGCTCGGAGGGCGGTGCGTGCGCGGGGTGGGACGGGTGGGAGCGATGCGGTGGGCCGCGCTGGTGGCGGGGCTCACGCTCGCGGTCTCCGGCTGCGGCGGGCCGGGCGGTGACACGCACAGCGGTGCGACGGGCGCGCCCAGCACTGCCGGCACCGCCACCGCCACCACGACCACCACCGCTGCGCCCGGTACGGCGGGCGGGACCGGTGGCCTGGAGCAGCTCCCCGGCCAGACCTTCTACGTCTCCGACCAGACCAACGCCGCCCGGCAGCTCGCCGCCCTGCGCGGCCAGGGCCGCACGGCGGAGGCCGACACCCTGCTGCGGATCGCCGGGCAGCCGTCCTCGCAGTGGCTGGGCGAACAGGGCGCCCGGCAGATCGCCGAACAGGTCAGCCGCCGGGCGGCCGAGGCGGACCGGACGGCCGTCTTCGTCGCCTACGACATCCCGCACCGCGACTGCGGCCAGTACTCGGCCGGCGGCGCCCCCGACGCGGCCGCGTACCGCTCCTGGATCACCGGCGTGGCCCAGGCCCTCGGGGACCGCAGGGCCTGGGTGGTGCTGGAGCCGGACGCCGTCGCGCACACCCTGGACAACTGCGGGATCAAGGGCGACCTCGCCGCCGAGCGGTACGGCCTGCTGGCCTTCGCCGTCCGGGAGTTGAAGAAACAGCCCAACGTCCGGGTCTACCTGGACGCGGGCAACCCCGGCTGGGCCCAGGACCCGGACGACCTGGCCGCCGCCCTGCGCAGGTCGGGCATCGCCGCGGCCGACGGCTTCGCGGTGAACGTCGCCAACTTCTACTCCACCGACCGGAACGCGGAGTACGGCGACCGGCTCTCCGCCGCCCTCGGCGGCAAGCACTTCGTCATCGACACCAGCCGCAGTGGCAACGGCTCTTCGGGCTCCGACTCCTGGTGCAACCCGCCCGGCCGGGCGCTCGGCGAGCCGCCGACCACTGAGACCGGGCGGCCGAACGTCGACGCCTACCTGTGGATCAAGAACCCGGGTGAGTCCGATGGCGAGTGCGGCCGCGGCGAGCCCCGGGCGGGCGAGTTCTGGCTCCCGTACGCGCTGGGGCTGGCCCGGTCGGCGCGCTGAGCCGCCCGGGCCGGGCCGGCCTGACGCCGGCCGGCAGCCTGGTCCGTTCACGCCGTGACCTGTCCGTTCACGTCGTGACCTGGACCCAGCGGGCCACTGACGGCGTGCCGGCGGCGTCCGTCAGGAACAGCATGTACCAGCCGGGCGGCAGCAGGTTGGGATTGCCCGGGAGGGCGAGCGAGACCCCGTCGGCGGTGCGCCCGGTGATGTCCAGGGCCACCGAGCGCTGCTCGACGTCGGTCACGTGGGTCACCGAACTCGGCCGGATCAGCTTGGCGGTGGTCACCGCTTCCGGTCGGGAGGTGCCGACCTTGACGGTGCCGCCGAGCTTCGCGGCCTCCGGCGCGGCCGTCACCTGCGGGCGGTCGCCGTGGTACAGGTACGGCGGGGTGTAGATCTCGATCCGCTGCTCGAAGCCGCCCGGCTGGGTCTCCGCCTTGTCCGCGAAGAGCGGATTGGAGCCCAGCACGGCGACCCGGCCGTCCGGCAGCAGCAATGCCTCGGAGTGGTAGTCACGGCCGACGGCAGGCTCGGCGGCGGTGCTGAAGCTGTTGGAGTCCGGGTGATACACCTGCGCCTTGAGCAGGTCGCTGTCGCCCCGGCCTCGGTAGCCGCTGGAGCCGCCGGTGGTGAACACGGTGTCGTCCGGAAGGATCACGCTGTTGAGGTAGCGGGTGCCGCCGGCCGGCAGGTCCGGGCCCGGTGTGAAGGCCGGCGCGGCGGCCGAGAGGTCGGCGATGTCGGTGCGGGCCGTGGACAGCGGGGACTCGCCCACCCCGCCGCCGCCGAGCAGCATGACCTTCTGCGCCTGCGCGGGCGGCAGCAGCACCGAGGAGGAGGTCTCGGTCAGGCCCGGGTCGCGCAGGCCGGGGACGGGCTGGAAGCTGTTGTTCGACAGGTCCCACACGCCGGGCTCACGGCCCTGCTCGGCGGGGCCGTAACCGCCGTTGGAGCCGGAGTAGAAGAGCTTCCCGGAGGCCGTCAGGAAGATCGACGGATAGGTGGGGAAGTAGTGGTCGGGGGCCTTGGCCCAGGTCTTGGTCCTCGGGTCGAAGACCTCGTTGTCCTTGCCGTCGAGGATCTGGCCCGTGTCGTCCAGCCCGGAGACCGTGACCACCCTGCCGTCGCCCAGCCCGGTCAGCGTCGGGTACCAACGGGCGTGCGCCATGTCGGTGACCGGCTCGTAGAGCTCGGTGTCCGGGTTGAACTCGAAGGCGGAGCGAATGCCCTGGTACTCCTGCTTGTCCAGGGTCAGCTTCTCGCTCTGCCCGTACAGGTTGTGGGTGTCGGTGCCGGTCAGGCCCTTGATCCGGTACTGGGCGGGCGAGTCGGCCACGTAGGCCGGGCCCTCGCCCACCGCCTCGACGAACACGTGCTGCTCGCCGGCGGTGACCACGGTCTGCCGGCCGGAGCCGGTCTTCGTCGCGGCGGGGACGGTCACCGGGGCGGTGCTGGCGTACTCGCGGCCGTTCGGGGCGACGAAGACGGTGCCCTGGGGGAAGGTGCGGTCGCGCTCCGGGCTCTCGTTGCGCACCCGCATCACGCCGGCCGCCTTCTTCACCGCGGCGGCCAGCTTCTCGTACCGCTGGGTGCCACCGGCCACCAGCACCCGGCCGTCCGGGAGGGAGGTGTGGCCGCCGCAGAACATGTCGGCCGGGGTGGGCACCAGTTTGTAGCTGTTCTTGGCCGGGTCCCACAGCAGGCTCTTGAAGGTGCCCGCGTCGAACTGCTTCTCGTCGTTGCCGGAGCCGGCCACGATCAGCACCTTGCCGGTGCGCAGCAGGGTGGCGTGGACGGCGTTGACCCGGAACTCGGCGGGCAGGGTGAGCGTCTGCCAGTGGCCGTACCGCGCCTTGTACTCGGGCCGGTTGATCACGTAGTCGTGGTACCGGTCGCCGACGAAGCCGAGGACGGCCGGGGCGTTCATCCCGGCGACGGTCAGCGCGAGGGTACTGCCGAGGGCCAGGCGCTTGGTGCGGCCGGCGTTGCGGATCTTCACGGTGGTTCTCCCCTCGGGAGGCGGGCGGGCCGGCTCAGCGGATCGGAGTGCCGCGCCCGGGGTGGCCGTCGCGGACGTGGGCGGCTCCAGGTCGGTCGGCTCCCGGTCGGTCGGTCCCGGGCCGGTCGGCTGCGGGCCGGTCGGCTGCGGCGAGGCGGAGTGTGAGCGTGGGGCTGTCGAGCGCCGTCGTCTGCGCGGGAGCTGCCGCCGGGGGCGTGCGGGAACCGCGCGCGTGGCGCGGTCGGCGCTTCTCCAGGACGACCTCGGGGGTCGCCCCCCGGTCGCCGGTCACGGTGAGCGTGGCGGTGGGCCTGGTCCGGCGGCGGCGGACGGCGTCGCCCGCCAGGATCAGCAGGGGGAGCACGGTCAGGACGAGGGCGATGCAGGCCCAGGTCCGCATCGCGGCGTGGTCGTAGCCGGTGTAGTGGGAGGCGACGACGGCGCCGCCGAACACCAGTGTCCAGAACAGGTGGAAGCGGAAGGTGCCGAGCCGGTCGGTGCTGGCCTCCCGGCCCTTGGGCGTCACCACGAAGCGGTTGCGGCGGCGCACCAGCGCCTGGAGCAGCGAGGCCGCGTAGATCGGACCGCACAGTGCCGACATCATCATGCCCGCGACCCCGGAGGAGCCGGCCGGCTCGTGCGGGCTCACGTTGTGCTTGCGGTTCCAGGTGTAGAGCAGGAGTTGGAGCGCGGCGGCGTCGCTGTAGAGCATCATCCAGATCTCCGAGGAGACGTGGACGCCGGAGGCGCCGAAGCCCAGGTACAGCACGCTGGACACCCCGCCGAGCAGCCAGGTGAGCGCCGCCATCGGGTAGAAGCCCACCATCAGCGCGTAGTTGAGCAGCCGGCCGGGCGACAGCCGCCACATCACCCGCCAGAACCGGGTGAGCAGCGTCTCGTAGCTGCCCCGGCTCCACCGCAGTTGCTGGGAGAAGAAGTCCGTCCAGGAGGACGGGCCTTCGCCCACCGCGAGCACGTCCGGGGTGTACACCGACTTCCAGCGTTCGCCGCTCTGCGGGTTCCGGCTCCGGTGGAACTCCAGACCGGTCGCCATGTCCTCGGTGACGGAGTCGTACAGGCCGCCGATCGACTGGAGTGCGCGGATCCTCACGGCGTTGTTGGTTCCGACGAGCATCGGTGCGCCGTAACGGTTTCCGGCACGTTGGATGAGGGCGTGGAACAGGAACTGCTGGCTCTCGCTGAACTTGGTGACGGCCGAACCCGAACTCCGGTAGTTCCCGTACACCTGGGGGCCGACCACGAAGGCCACGTCCGGGTCGCGGAAGTAGCCGAGCATGCGCTCGCAGAAGTCGGGCAGCGGGACGTGGTCGGTGTCGACGGACACCCAGAAGTCGTAGTCGTCGCCGTGCGCCTGGAGCCAGGCGTTGTAGTTGCCGTGCTTGCTCTGGGCGCGGAACCGGCCCTTCGGGCGGTTCCAGTGCGGTCGGCCGGAGCGGCTGAAGTGGCGCACGCCCAGATCGGTGCAGAGGGTGCGCATCGCAGGATCGTTTCCCTCGTCCAACAGCCAGACGTCGTACGGGCCGTCGTGCCGCACGGCGCGGGCCGCGACCAGTGTGGCCCGGACCATCTCCGGCGGCTCCTTGCCCGGTACGCAGGTGGTCAGGAAGGCGACCCGGGTGCCGGGCTCCGGTGTCACCGGTATCGGGTCGCGGGCGACCAGCGTGGCGTGGGTGTTGGAGACGACGTTGACCAGCCGGAAGACCTCGACCACGGCGATGATCGCGATCATCACCTTGTCCCCGAGCAGCACCAGCGTGTCGGTCTCGTCCGGCCGCTCCGGCCAGTGCTCCGGTAACAGCAGCCAGACCAGCAGGATCGCCTCCACCAGCGGGGCCGCGACCAGCAGCAGGGCGGCCCGGAGCCGGTGCGGCTCGTGGCGTAACAGGCTGCGGTACTGGACGCGGTACGGGGTGTCCGCCCCCGCGGGTTCCGGCGTGCTGCCCGGCTCCGGACGGTAGACGCCGCCGCCGAGCTCCCGGTCCTCGCCCGGATCGACCGCCGGGCCGGCGAGCCGGCTGAAGTGGCCGTAGTCGTACGGCGCTTCGGGGACCGGCACGGCGAGCAGGGCGGCCTCGCCGATGGCGCTGGTGTCGCCGGTTTCGCCGACGTCGTCGCGTCGACCGATCCGGCTGAAAAGACCGGCGCCCCAGGCGGTTTCGTCCCGGCGGCGTTGCTTCCGGCCGCGCCCGTGACGGGCTGTGCCGGCGTCCCCTCGTCGCGAGGACGGCGTGGTCATGGATGCTCCCCCCGGAGTGTCGCGCCTTGCTTCGCTCGGCCTGCCCGCCTCGCCCCGAAGCCGTCCGAACGGAACGCGGCCCGGTGAACCGCCGGCCATCCGACGATCTCCGGGCCGCCCGGCACCTGCGGTCCGACACCAGGAGCGTGTGCGACCGTTGAGTTGTGGGTCCGCGCGACGGCTTCGAATGCGGGATCCCGGTGCACAGTCCGGCTTCCCCTCCGGCGGTGCGGGATCCTTGGCATGCTCAACTCTCCCGGAGCGTTCGGGAGATCGCAACCGATCGGGGGAATGACCGCCACCCAAGCGTGAACAATCGACGGTTCCGGCCATGGTGGCCGGCGTCGGTGCTAAGGCGTGGAATCCGGCGGCAGCAGAACGGCGCCGGTGGCCGACTGCACCTGGGCGAAGGTCACGCCCGGGGCGGTCTCCACCACGCGCAGCCCCTCCGGGGTCACGTCGACGACCGCCAGGTCGGTGACGATCCGATCCACGACTCCCCGGCCCGTGGCGGGAAGCGACAGTTCCTGGACGATCTTCGGCGAGCCGTCCCGGGCGGTGTGCTCCATCACGACGATCAGTCGGCGGGCGCCGTGCACCAGATCCATCGCACCGCCCATGCCCTTGACCACCTTGCCGGGGATCATCCAGTTCGCGAGGTCCCCGGCGGCCGACACCTGCATGGCGCCGAGCACCGAGACGTCGATGCGGCCGGCCCGGACCATGCCGAAGGAGGCGGCGGAATCGAAGTACGACGCCCCGGGCGCGACGGTCACCGTCTCCTTGCCCGCGTTGATCAGGTCGGCGTGCTCGGCGCCCTCCACCGGGTACGGGCCCACGCCGAGGATGCCGTTCTCGGAGTGCAGCACCACCCGGACAACGGGCGGGAGGTGGTCGGGGATCAGGGTGGGCAGTCCGATGCCCAGATTCACGTACTGCCCGTCGCACAGCTCCCGGGCGGCGCGGGCGGCCAGGGCGTTGCGGGGGTCGAGCGGCGTGGGCATCGGTTCAGGCCTCCTGGAGGGCGGGGCGGACGGTCCGGCGCTCGATGCGGCGGTCCTCGGGATCGGCGGCCACCACGCGGTCCACGTACACCCCGGGAAGGTGCACCGCGTCCGGGGCCAGCGCGCCCGGTTCGACGATCCGGTCGGCCTCCACCAGGGTGATCCGGCCGGCCGCCGCGCAGAGCGGATTGAAGTTCCGGGCGGCCGCGTGGAACACGCAGTTGCCGTGCCGGTCCGCCACCTCGGCCCGGACCAGTGCGAAGTCCGCCGTGATGGCCTCCTCCAGCAAATACCGGCGGCCGTGGAACTCCCGTACCTCCTTGGGCGGTGAGGCCAGCGCCACCGAGCCGTCGGCCGCGTACCGCCAGGGCAGTCCGCCCTCCTCGACCTGGGTGCCCACGCCGGCCGGGGTGAAGAACGCCGGGATCCCGGCGCCGCCGGCCCGCAGCCGCTCGGCCAGCGTGCCCTGCGGGGTGAGCTCGACCTCCAGCTCCCCGGAGAGGTACTGCCGGGCGAACTCCTTGTTCTCGCCGACGTACGAGGAGGTCATCCGGGCGATCCGGCCCGCCCGCAGCAGCAGGCCCAACCCCCAGTCGTCCACCCCGCAGTTGTTCGACACCACCCGCAGCCCGGTCGGGCCGGCGTCCACCAGGGCGCCGATCAGCGTGCTCGGAATGCCGCAGAGGCCGAAACCACCGACGGCCAGCACCGCGCCGTCGGGGATGTCCCCGACCGCGTCGGCGGGGGAGCGCAGGACCTTGTCCAAGGGGTCACCTCGTGAGGAGTGGGACGGGCAAGCGGCTGTGACGGGGTGCGGGTGGCCGGGGAGCGGGAAACCCCGGGAGCAGCCGCTCCCGCACGGTGCCGCTCCTCCACCGTCACCGCTCACGGGCCGTCGCAGCCATGGGGACCGCCGCCACGGGTGGACGCCGAACCGTGGCGGCCGGCCACATCCGGATGCCGGAACGGGGGCATCGGCCCGCGGATATGGCGGGCGGAGCCACAACGCGGCGGGCTGATGCAGCGTGCCTACACATGTCGCCGGTGCCCCCGGCACATCTACGGTTCCGGCATCCCGCCGCCCGACCGCCCACTCGGTCCGCACCCCCTCGGACGTCCGGACCGCCCGCGCCACCGGAGGTACCGCCGCGTGAGCCACTCGCCCCTACAGCCCGAGGAGTCGACCGTTCCCGTGCCGGGCGGGGACCTGGCCGTCCTGCGCTGGCCCGCCGACCGTCCGCAGGCGCCGACGGTCGTGGCGGTGCACGGCATCACCGCCAACGGCCTGGCCTGGTACGAGGTCGCTCGCCGGCTCGCCGGACGGGTCACCCTGCTCGCCCCGGACCTGCGGGGCCGCGGCGCCAGCCGGGCGGTCGCCGGGCCGTACGGGCTGGCCCGGCACGCCGACGACGTGGCCGCACTGATCGCCGCCCTCTCCGCGGGGCCCGCCGTGGTCGTCGGCCACTCGATGGGGGCTTGGGTCACCGCCCTCACCGCCGTGCGGCACCCCGAACTCGTCCGCCGGGTGCTGCTGGTGGACGGCGCCGTGAGCTTCCCGCTGCCGGCGGGCGTAAGGGAGGAGGACGCCCTGGCCGCCGTGCTCGGGCCCGCGCTGGCCCGGCTGTCGATGACCTTCCCGGACCGCGACGCGTACCGGGAGTTCTGGCGCCGCCACCCGGCCTTCGGTGACGACTGGTCGGAGGGGATCGACGCCTACACCCAGCGCGACCTGGTCGGCACCGAGCCCGGACTGCGCTCCTCCTGCCTGCTGGAAGCCGTGCGGACCGACGGCACCCACGTGCTGCTGGACGAGGAGGCGGCCGGCGCCGTGCACCGGCTGCCGTGCCCGGCCGAACTGCTGTGGGCGGAGCGCGGCCTGCTCGACGAACCGCAGGGCCTGTACGACCACGAGCGGGTCGAGTCCTCCGGTTTGGACCGGGAGAGGGTCCCGGCCTCACTCGTCCCGGGCACCAACCACTACTCGATCCTCTGGGGCGCGGCGGGGGCCGGCCGTATCGTCCGCAGCCTGCTCGCGGACTCCCCCGCCTCCGGGTAACCGGCCCGGCCGGTCCCGGACGGCGACGGCCGTCAGCCGGCCGAGCCCAGGAAGCTCTCCCAGCCCCCGGCCGGCGCCTGGCCGACGTTGAGCGTGCGCAGCTTGCGCAGGGTGGACTGGTCCTGCACCTCCAGCCACTCGACCAGCTGCCGGAAGGAGACCAGCCGGACCTCGGGCTTGCCCGCGATGGCCTTGAGCGCCCCCTCGACGGCGTCCATGTAGATGCCGCCGTTCCACTGCTCGAAGTGGTTGCCGACGAAGAACGGCGCGCGGTTGCTGTTGTAGGCGCGCTCGAAGCCGGCCAGGTAGGAGTTGGTGGCCTGGGTGCGCCATTCGTCGTACTTGGACGGGTCACCCTTGGTGCTGCCGCCGGACTGGTTGGCCAGGATGTTGTAGTCCATCGACAGGACCTGGAAGGTGTGTCCGGGGAAGGGGATCGACTGCAGCGGGAAGTCCCAGATCTTGCCGTCCTGCACCTTCTGCGGCCATATCTGCAGACCGCCCGGTGAGCTGGCGTCGTACTTCCAGCCCAGCTTGGCGATGGTCGGCAGCAGCGCCTTCTGGCCCTCGAGGCAGGGGGTGCGGCCGCCGATGAGCTCCTTCTTGTAGTCGAAGGGGAGCGGGTCGACGTCGGTGAAGCCGGTGTTGGTGCGCCACTGGGTGACGAAGGATATCGCCTGGTCTATCTCGCTCTGCCAGTCCTCCGGGGTCCACATGTTGACCCCGTTCTTGTCCGGCCGGCTGGAGCAGAAGTGCCCGTTGAAGTGGGTGCCTATCTCGTGCCCGGCCAGCCAGGCCTGGCTGACGAGCTTGAGGGTGCTCTTCACCGCGCCGTCCGACAGGTACGGGATGTCGGAGGCGCCGACCGAGTGCTTCGGCGGGTGGTACAGATCGGCCTTGCCCTTGGGCAGGGCGTAGATCCCGGAGAGGAAGAAGGTCATCGTGGCCTTGTACTGCTCCGCCAGCTTGAGGAAGCGGGGGAACTGGCCGTCGTCGGTGCCGCCCGCGCCGTCCCAGGAGAACACCACGAACTGCGGCGGCCGCTCGCCCGGCTTGAGCTTCTCGGGCTTGGGCTGGTTCGGCTGCGGGCCGGTGTCCATGTTGGAGCCGTCGCCGATCGGCGTGCCCTTGGGCGCCGCCGGCTGGCCCGGGGCCGAGGTGCCGGTCACGGCATCGCCGTTGCCCCCGCCGGGCGATGAGGAGGTGGAGTTCTGTCCCGAACCGGATCCGCCGCTGGAACAGGCCGCGACCGCGCCGAGGGCCGCGGTCGCAGCGGTAGCACTGAGCACCGTCCTGCGCGAGATGCTGGTCATGGTCTCCCCTGGGTGCCGACGCCGGTGGTGAGGGCGGCCGTGGGCCACACCGGTCAAATCGGGCAATTGATGGATATTCCGCCGTTAGCATGCCATGTCGCCGCGACGGCCACCAAGGTCGCCGAGCTACCGACGACAGTCAACACGCCGGATGCGTCCGGCTGGGCTGCGCATATCGGTCGTCTGTTGCGGTCCTGTGACGCTTCGCGCTGAGCGGCGCCAGGGAAGTACGGTACCGCCGCCCTGGCCGACGTCACCCGGCCCGGTGAGAGTTCGTCAGCGGCCGGTACGGCGCATCGCCCGTACCGGAGAATTGTGCTACCGACGGGCTTCGCAGCCCGGTCGGCGCGCCCGGCCCGGCCCAGCTCGGTCCGTCCCGGTCGGGACGGCCGCCCGTCGGAGACGGGCTCGCTCAGAGCGCTGCCAGTCGTCGGTGCCGGCGCACTATTCGTGCGATCGCGGTGCTGATGGCGGTGGCCGCCGCGCAGGAGACCGCCAGGCTCAGCCAAGCCGTGTTGAACCAGTGGCTGTTCAGCCAGCCCAGGGTCACGATGTAGGCGGCCCAGACCAGCGCGGCCAGCGCCGACCAGTGCAGGAAGCGGTGCGGATGGCTGGGGGAGTGGCCGATGGCCAGGTCCAGGATGGTGCGCCCCGCAGGCACGAACCGGGCGACCACCACCATCGCGGCCGCCGCTCCACGCCGGCGGCCGATCAGGGACTGCTGGACCCGGGCCACACTGGCGGCCAGCTTCGGGCGCCGGGCCAGCCGGCGTTGCAGGACGGGCGCGCCGCGCCGGGCCAACTGGAGCAGCAGGAGGTCGCCGAGGAAGGAGGCCACCGCCACGCCCAGGCCGAGCAGCACCGGGGCGCCGCCGACCTGCTCGGTCTTGAGCACGGCCAGGATGACCAGCGTCCCGCTGGGAATGAAGGGGAGCAGGGCGTCGCCGAGCACGGCGAACAGCGCCAGGGCGCAGATCCACGAGGATCCGATCGCCGCCACGAAGTTCAAGGCCCTACTCCCTCCACGCCGCCCGGGGGAGCAGGTGGCTGCTTGTGGCCAACGCTAGCGTCTCGACTTTTCATGCCATGAAGCACCCCGGTATGCCGAGGATCACGTCGGCCGGTCGCGCCGGGCGGGGAGGGCGTGGGTCGGGGCGGCGCGGGGCGCGGTCGGCTGGAGGAGGAGTCGACCGCAGGAGGGACCGCGGAGGGCTCGGAAACGGCACGAGCCCCCGGGGCGGGGTGCCGCGCCGAGGGCTCGCAGGGATCGTTCGGCGCTGGTCCAGCCCGACGATCTTGCTGTCGGAAGGCTGATCCCGTTGGGGAGCCGCTCCTGATCTCCAGCCTGCCGGACGCCGGTCGCCGATCGCGAGCCCCGGGGCTGGCGACTTCCGTTCCTGGCATGAAGTCGCCATCCGTATCCGTCCGCTGGCTCCCCGTCATCCGAACGGTCGGTCGGCGGTCCGGCGTGGCACAGCCGCAACGGGCGGATCGCACCCCGCATCGCACCCGAATCGCTCCCGGATCGCCACCAGGATCGAGTCGCGCCGGCGGGAACAGCCGACCCCGCGCGGTGGTTGACCCCGGTCGGCAGCGAACGACCGCCGGGCCCTCCGCGCCCCGTGCGGTCGCCAGGACGGCCGGCCCGGAGAACAGCCGGGTCAAGGAAAAGCTCAGGAGGGCGGACGGCATGACCACCGAGGACCAGCAGGAGCACGGAACCGAGCCGCCGGCCGGTGCGGCGATCCGGGGCACCGCCCGCGGCACGGCGCCCGCCCCGCTCTCCATCCTCGACCTGGCCACCGTCGGCGTCGGCTACACGCCCGCCGAGGCCCTCGCCGCCACCACCGAGCTGGCCCGCCGCGCCGAGCAGTGGGGGTACCACCGCTTCTGGGTGGCCGAGCACCACGGCATGCCCGGTGTCGCCAGCTCGACCCCGGCCGTACTGCTCGCCCACCTCGGTGCGAACACCACCACGCTGCGGCTCGGCTCGGGCGGGGTGATGCTCCCCAACCACGCCCCCCTGGCCATCGCCGAGCAGTTCGGCCTGCTGGAGGCCCTGCACCCCGGCCGGATCGACCTCGGACTCGGCCGAGCCCCCGGCACCGACCAGGCCACCGCCCGGGCGCTGCGCCGCGGCCTCGGCGAAGGCGCGGACGACTTCCCGCAGCAGCTCGCCGAACTGACCCACTTCCTGGACGGCGACTTCCCCTCCGGCCACCCGTACGCGCGACTGACCGCCGTTCCCAAGGGCGAGGGCCGCCCGCCCGTCTGGTTGCTCGGCTCCTCCGGCTTCAGCGCCCAGCTCGCGGGCCGGCTCGGCCTGCCGTTCGCCTTCGCCCACCACTTCAGCAGCGCCAACACCATCCCGGCCCTGGACCTGTACCGGGCGTCCTTCCGCCCCTCCGCCGTGCTCGCCGAGCCGTACGCGCTGATCGGAGTGAGCGCCGTCGCCGCCGACGACGAGCCCGGCGCCCGCCGCCTAGCCCGCTCCGCGGCGCTCGGGATGCTCCGGCTCCGTCGCGGCAACCCCGGCCCGATCCCGAGCCCGGAGGAGGCCGAGGAGTACCCGTACACCCCGGTGGAGCAGGACTTCATCGACAGCTGGCTCGACAACGTGGTGCTCGGCGACCCGGGGCAGGTCGCGGACGGCCTGGAGGCCCTGCGCAAGCGGACCGGGGTGAACGAGCTGATGGTCACCTCGCACATCCACGGCCACGAGGCCCGGCTCCGCTCCTACGGCCTGATCGCCGAGGCGTACGGCCTGACCGCGACGGCCTGACGGCGACTACCCGACGACGACGGCCCGACAACGACGGCCTGACACCGCCCGCAGCCGTACGACCCCGGCGCAGAGCAGCTCCGACGGCGAACGCCCTGCCCCGCCCGCGCCCTACCGGCCGTGCGGGGCGGGGCGGCCCTCGCGCAGTATGGCCGCGACCCGCTCGGCCTCGCCGGGCCGGGCGAAGTACCAGCCCTGGGCGGTGTCACAGCCCGTCAGCCGGAGCCGCTCGGCCTGGGCGGCGCTCTCGATGCCCTCGGCGGTGACGGTCAGGCCGAGGGTGTGGGCCAGCTGCACCATCGCGCCGACGATCTGCTCGTCGGCGTCACTGCGGCGGGAGCTCAGCTCCGGCCTGGGCGGCCGGTCGGTCGGGGCCGGGTCGCGGAAGCCCTCGATGAAGGTGCCGTCGAGTTTCAGGACGTGCACCGGCAGCCGGGAGAGGTAGGCCAGGTTGGAGTAGCCGGTGCCGAAGTCGTCGATGGCGATCCGCACCCCCATGTCGGCCAGTGCCTGCAGGGCCTGCAGCGGGCGCCCGCCGGGGCCGAGCAGGGCGCTCTCGGTGATCTCCAGCTGGAGCAGCCGGGCCGGCAGTCCGGTGCGTTCGAGGACCCGGGCGACGTCGGCCACCACGTCGGAGTCCCAGATCTGGCGCGCCGCCAGGTTCACGCTCACGAAGGTCTCGGTGTCGGGGAACTCCGTGAGCCACTGCTTGGCCTGACGGCAGGACTCCTCCAGCACCCAGGTGCCGAGCGGCACGATCGCGCCGGTCTCCTCGGCGAGCGGGATGAAGCGGTCCGGGGAGATCGTCCCGTAGCGGGGGTGGCGCCAGCGGACCAGGGCCTCGGCGCCGTGCACCGCGCCGTCGGCCAGCCCGACCAGCGGCTGGTACTCGACGGTGAACTCGCCGCGCTCCAGGGCCGGCCGGAGCGCCGTGGCGAGCAGCTGGCGGGTGAGCTGGTGGGCGCCGCGGGCCGGGTCGTACAGGGTCCAGCGGGCGCGGCCGTCGGCCTTGGACCAGTAGAGCGTGGCGTCGGCGTCCTTCACCAGGTCGGCGGGGGTGGTCTCGTGCACCGACCGCTCGACGACGCCGACGCTGGCGGTGATGACCAGCCGGTGGCCGGCGACGTCGAAGGGGCGTTCCAGCACTTCCAGGATCCGCCCGGCGAGAGCGGTCAGTTGCTCGCTGCCCCTGCTGTCGGTGACCAGTACGGCGAACTCGTCCCCGCCCATCCGGGCCACCAGGTGGGCGCCGCGTCCGGAGAGCCCGCGCCGCAAGCGGGCGGCGACGGCGATCAGCAGCTGGTCGCCGATGTGGTGGCCGAGGGTTTCGTTGATCGCCGCGAAGCCGTCGAGGTCCAGGTAGCAGACGCCGACCCGGCGTTCGGGCCGCGCCGCGGCCCCGGAGCGGTCGGTGCCCATGGCCGCCGCGGGGCCGCCGGTTCCGGGGCCGCTTCCGGAGTCCCCGCCGCCTCCGGGGTCCTCGGCGGTCGGGAGGCAGGCCGCGTCGAGCCGTTCGAAGAAGTAGGTCCGGTTGGGCAGCCGGGTCAGCGGGTCGTGCAGGGCCTGGTACTCCAGGCGGTCGCCGAGCCGGCGCTGCTCGGTGATGTCCTCCACCAGCGCGAGGGTGTAGAGCGGCTGCCCGGCGCCGTCCCGGATCAGCGAGACGGTCACCTTGCTCCAGACGGTGTGGCCCTCGCGGTGCTTGAGCTGCTTCTCCACGCGGAACCGTTCCCGCTCACCGTGGACGAGTTCGGTGAAGAGCCGGTGCGGCATGCCCTCCGGGTCGATGATCTCGTGGAGGTGGGTGCGGACCAGTTCGCCGACGCTCCGTCCGATCAGCGCGGCGAAGGCCGGATTGACCTCGATGATCCGGTCTTCGGGGTCGATCAGCGCCATGCCGATGACGGCGTCGCAGAAGGCGGCCCGGAAGCGGGACTCGCTGGCCCGCAGCGCCGCCAGCAGCCGGTCGCCGCCGTCCTCCCGGCCCGAGGCGTCGGGGGTGGCGAGGTGGGCGCCGTCGGTCAACGGGGCCGAGCAGGAGGGGCAGAGCAGCAGCCCGGGGTCCTCCAGCGTTCCGCACGCGGTGGCCGGGACAGCCGGGGCGGCTGAGGAAGCCGAAGAGCCCGAAGGATCCGAAAAAGCCGAAGTGGCCGAAGTGGCGACCGCCATCGAGGTGATGGAGTCGGCCGGATCGAGGACCGGCGCGGTGAGGTGGCGGTGATGTGACGATTCCTCGTGTCGCACGCCTGGGTGGTGTGCGTCGGCCCCCTCGTTCTGGCCCGGCACGGCATGCTCCCGTCCGCTGCTGACGCTTGACGATGGTGTCCGCCTGGCCGGCCGGGAGTCCGGCGGCCGGCTCCGCGCTCTGTCACGGTCCTCGGAGTCGGTCCACTGGGGGCGACCGCCGTGGGGCGCTGTCGCGCGGGGACCGCGTGGAGAACAGGGCGCTTCGGCCGATCATAGGCCGCGACGGCAACGCGCGGTGACCGCCGCCAGGGTGATTCGCCCCCTTTGGGGTCATGGATGGCGGAACGTGCAGATGCCCTTCGTGCACATCACCTGAGGTGCGCCGGGAGCGCGTGCGCCGAGGCCGCGCCCCCGGGCGCCGGTTGCGCGCCGGGGGCGGGGCCGGGCGCCCCCGGCGAGCCGGGGGCAGGGGGTCAGGCCAGCTTGGCGGTGAGGGTGATGGTGGTGCCGGTCAGGGCCTGGCTGACCGGGCAGTTGGCCTTGGCGTCCTCGGCGGCCTTCACGAAGGCGGCCTCGTCCATGCCGGGCACGTCGCCGGTGACGGTGAGGTGGATGCCGGTGATGCCGGTGCCGGGCTGGAAGGTGACGTCGGCCTGGGTGTCGAGGTGGGCGGGCGGGTTGCCGGCCTTGGCCAGACCGTTCGACAGGGCCATCGAGAAGCGGGCGGAGTGGGCGGCCGCGATGAGCTCCTCGGGGCTGGTCATGCCGTTGGGCTGTTCGGCGCGGGCGGGCCAGGAGACGGGGTACTCGCCGATCCCGGAGGAGGCGAAGGTCACCTTCCCCTTGCCGTCGAGGAGGCCGCCCTCCCAGGCGGTACGGGCGGTGCGGGTGGTTGCCACGATCGGTTCCTCCACTGTTGACGTACTGCTGAGTCGTCACTTCCGGTCATGCACGCACCAGCCTACGGGCAGCGCCGTCCCCGGGCCGGGTGCCGAGCGGGGCGTCGGCGCGCCACCGGCGCCGGCGCCCGGCCGGACTGTTCCGGGGCCATCCCGGAGCCGTCCCGGGGTCGGCCGGACGGGTGATTCCACCGAGCTGTCCGGATGCCGGGACGGTTCCGTCTGACGGTGCGGGTCCGGCGCGGGTGCCCTGTTAGATTTGCCCGGGCCCGAGCCCGGTCGCCGTACGGCCGGGTGCCCATCCCTTCACACCGGGAGCCGACCCGATGACGGACCAGCCCACGACCTCCGACGCCGGCCTGCCCGAGGGCGTCGACGACGCGGTGCGGGCGGAGCTGACCAGCCTGCGCGAGAGCATCGACAACATCGACGCCGCAGTGGTCCACATGCTGGCCGAGCGCTTCAAGGCGACCCAGCGGGTCGGCCGCCTCAAGGCCGAGCACAAGCTGCCGCCGGCCGACCCGGCCAGGGAGCGGGACCAGATCAAGCGCCTTCGGGAGCTCGCCGCCGGGGCCAAGCTCGACCCGGTCTTCGCGGAGAAGTTCCTGACCTTCATCATCGCCGAGGTCATCCGCCACCACGAGGCCATCGCCCGCACCTGAGCACACCCGGGCCGCTGGACCACCTCCGGGCCCCTTCCGGGCGGGTGCTCCCCGGGCGGTGATGTCGGCGGCGGCTAAATGCCGGATTTCGTGCGGCCCTCCGGTTGGCGTAGCGTGCAGGTTTCCCCAGCCGGAGAGGTGGAGCAGCGACGATGGCGGTGGACCTGCCCGAAACGCCCAGCGGAGCCCCCGGCGATCCGGCCGGGCAGCACGTCGGGTACGCCCGGCAGCACACCGACGGCGCCTCCGACGCACCCGGCGCACCCGGCGCCGCCCCCGGGCCGGCTGCCCCCGGATCCGCGGGCGGCCGAGCCGAGGGCCGCCGCCGGGCCGGCGGCTCCCGCAGCCGCAAGGCCCGCCGCTCGGCACGACGCCCCCGGCCGTGGTGGATCGAGCTGCCGGTGATGGTGGGTGTCGGGCTGGTGGTCGCGCTGCTGATCAAGACCTGCCTGTTCCAGGTCTTCACCATCCCGTCCGGTTCGATGGAGAACACCCTGCGGGTCGGCGACCGCGTCGGAGTGAACAAGCTCGCACCGCTGACCGGCTGGAAGCCGGAACCGGGGCAGCCGGTGGTGTTCAAGGACCCGGGGGAGTGGCTGCCGCCGCAGCCCGTGGACTCGAATCCCCTGACCAACGCGGGGAGCTCGGTGCTCAGCTTCGTCGGGCTGGTGCCGCCCAAGGACGACAACTACCTGGTCAAGCGGGTGATCGCGACCGGCGGCCAGACCGTGCAGTGCGCGGGCACCACGCTGACCGTCGACGGCAGGAAGGTCGACGAGCCGTACCTGCACCCCGGCGACGACTCCTGCGCGGGCCTGGACTTCGGTCCGGTGAAGGTGCCCGCGGGCTACATCTGGGTCGAGGGCGACCACCGCAGCGACTCGGCGGACTCCCGCTACCACCGGCAGGGCCCGGGCGGCGGCGCCGTGCCGGTGGACGACGTGGTGGGCCCGGTGTCGGCCGTCGTGTGGCCGCTCAACCACCTCGACTGGTTCGGCTGGACGGGCCGCTGACCCCGCGCTCGGCGGCGGCCACCCGCTCCCGGTCCTGCTGGGCGGTTCCGAGCGCCCGGGAGGCCGTGGAACCGGCGGGAGCGGCACCGGCGGTGTCACCCGGGCCGGGAGCACCGGCGGCCACCTCCGTCACCCCGCCGTCCGCCTCCGTCCGGGTTCCCACCGCCGCCGGCTTGCTGATCTGCGCCGCGAAGGCTCCCGCCAGCACCAGCAGGCCGCCCGCGACCTGCGGCAGCCCGAGGTGCTCGCCGAGCAGGACCCAGGCCAGCACGGTGGCGACCACCGCCTCCAGGTTGGCCACCACCCCGGCGATCGGCGGCGAGAGGTACCCGACGGAGATCACGCCGGTCAGGTAGGCGAGGACGGTCGCGATCAGCACCATCCAGGCGGCCGGGAGGAACGCGGGCAGGGTGTGCCCGTTCATCACCACGGACCCGCCGAGCGGGCTCCAGTCGGCCTGCCAGGGCCGGGTGAGCGCGGTGAGCAGGACGGCGCCGATGAGCAGTCCGTACGCGCTGACGGCCAGCGGGTCGACCGGGCGCTCGCCCCGGCGGCCGGCGTCGGCGAGCACGAAGTAGCCGACCTGGCAGCAGGCCGCGCCGAGGGCGAACAGCACGCCCAGCGCGTCGAAGCTCAGGCCGTTCCAGGCCTCCACCACGCAGGCCAGCCCGGCCACCGCGACGCCGGCGCCGACGGCCGCGCCCCGGGTGATCGGCTTGCGCTGCACGAACTTGACGTAACCGATCAGCAGCGGCGGCCCGAGGTACTCGATGAGCAGTGCGACGCCGACCGGGATGCGGGAGATCGCCGCGAAGTAGCAGGCCTGGACGCCGGCCACGGCGAGCAGGCCGAAGCCGAGCAGCAGGCCGGGGCGGCGCAGGACGGCATCCCGGTGCCGGTAGGCGACCGGGAGGAGGGCCACGGCGGCGCCGGTGACCCGGAGCCACACCACGTGCAGCGGTGAGAGCCCGGCCTCGATCAGCGGCTTGGCCGCGGTGCCTGAGCCGCCGAAGGCGAATGCGGATACCAGCGCGAGGCTGAGGCCGAGGGTTCTGCCCGGAGGGTGGGTGGGCGAGGCCGGTGAGCTGTGCACCGACGCATTGTGACAGTCATACCGGCGCTTCGGTAAGGCGCCATTTCGTCATTCGGTCCTGGTGCCCACTGTGCGCAACGGCGCACTCACCCACCCGGCCGCGCCGGCCGGCCCTCGGGCGCGCCCCGTCAGCCGCCGGTCCCGGCTCCGGCCCCCGTGAGCGCGTCCGTCCCGCCGGTGGGCTGGGTGGTCGGCTGGGTGGTCGGGGCCGTGGTGGGCCCGGTGGTCGGCGTCGGCCGGGTGGTCGGCCGGCCGGTGGGCCGGGAGGTGGGCTGGGGGGTCGGCCGGCCGGTCGCGGGATCGGTCGGCCCGGTCGTCGCCCCGCCCGAACCCGAGCCGTTGCCGCCCGGGGTGGTCCCGCCGGAGGTGTCGCCCGGCGTGGCGCCGGTCCCGGCACCGGTGCTGGGTGTGGCGGCGCCGGTCGACGGGGTGCCGGTCGGCGTGCTCGGGGCGGTCGGCAGGTCGGTCGCGCCGGCCGAGTCGTCGCCGTCCGCCGGGCTCGCGAAGTCACTCACCGGCAGGCCCTTGAGCGCGGCCTTCATGTAGCTGGTCCAGATCTGCGCCGGGTACTGGCCGCCCGCCGCGCCGTCGATCCCGCCGACGCCGCTCAGGCTGACCTGGGCGCCGGTGCCCGGGTCCTGGCCGAACAGCGCGACCGAGGTGACCAGCTCGGGGGTGTAGCCGACGAACCAGACGGACTTCTGGTCGTCGGTGGTGCCGGTCTTGCCGGCCACCGGCCGGCCCAGCGCCTTCGCGCGCCAGCCGGTGCCGCCCGGGTCGCTCACCACGCCCTGGAGCATCGAGGTGACCTTGTCCGCGGTGTCCGCGCTGACCGCCTGGGTGGTCTTGTGCGCGGGCAGCGCGACGGCCTCGCCGCCGCGGTCCACCGACTGCACCAGCCACGGGGTGATCTGCTTGCCGCCGTTGTCCAGCGTGGCGTACACGCCGGCCATGTCCAGCACGCTCGGGGTGGCCGCACCCAGGGGGATGGACGGCACCGGGTCCAGGCCCGGGGTGTTGCCGGGCAGACCCAGCGCGATGCCGGTGTCCTTGACCTTCTGCAGCCCGGTGTCCTGCGCGAGCTGGGCGAAGGCCGAGTTGACCGACCAGTCGGTGGCCTGCTGCAGGCTGATCTGGCCGTAGCTCCTGTCGCCCTCGTTCGGCGGCGCGTACGGGGTGCCCTTGCCGCCGCGGACCTTGCGGCCGCTGGTGCCGTCGTAGACGGTGCGCGGGGTGATGGTCCGGCCGTCCTGGGTCCTGGCGTTGTTCTCGAAGGCGGCGGCCAGGGCGATCGCCTTGAAGGTCGAGCCCGCCTGGTAGTCGCGCCGGGTCGCGTTGTCCACGTAGTGCTTGACGTAGTCGACGCCGCCGTACAGGGCGACGACCGCGCCGGTCTTCGGGTCCACCGAGACGGCGCCGGCCTGGGCGGCCGCGTCCTTCTTCCGCTTGTCCGGGTTCAGGGTGTCGTGCAGCTGCGCCTGGACGGCGTCCTGGAGGGCCTGCTGGCGGTTCGGGTCGATGCTCAGCTTGATCGTGTAGCCGCCCTTGGCCAGCTCGCTCTCGCTGATGGCCCCGGTCGAGGTGAGGTACTGGGTGGCCGCGTTCACCAGGTAGCCGGACTGGCCGGACAGGCCCGGGTTGGGCTGCGGGTCCTTGACCTCCGGGAAGGTGGTCCTGGCGCGCTCGTCGGCGGAGAGCCAGCCCTCCTTGACCATGCCGTCCAGCACGTAGTTCCAGCGGTTGACGGCGTTCTGCTTGCCCGCCTCGGTCGCGGTGGCCACGTCGTAGGCGCTCGGGGCGTTCAGCAGGGTGGCCAGGTAGGCGCCCTGGGCGGGGTCGAGCGCGGAGGCGTCGATGCCGAAGTAGGCCTGGGCGGCCGCCTGGATGCCGTAGGCGCCGCGGCCGTAGTAGGAGGTGTTCAGGTAGCCGGAGAGGACGTCGTCCTTGCTCTCGGTGGCGTCCACCTTTATCGCGATGAAGAGTTCCTTCACCTTGCGGGTGACGGACTGCTTCTGGCTCAGGTAGGTGTTCTTCACATACTGCTGGGTGATCGTGGAGCCGCCCTGGGTGCCCTCGCCGGTGGCGGTGTTGAGGGCGGCCCGCGCCAGGCCCTGCACGTTGACCGCGCCCTCGTTGTAGAAGTTGCGGTCCTCGGCGGCCAGGGCGGCGTGCTGGGCGGCGGGGGAGACCTTGTCCAGGCCGACGTTCTGCCGGTTGGTCTGGCCGGTGCGGGTGATCACCGAGCCGTCCGCGTAGAGCCAGGTGTTGCTCTGGGCGATCGCGGCGGCGTGCGCGTCGGGGACCTTCACCAGCGCGATGCCAAGCGCGAACAGGCCGACGCCGAGCAGCAGGGCCGAGGCGAGGCCGAGCAGGGTCATCCGCCAGGTGGGTATGAGCCGGCGCCAGCCGGTGCGCTTGGGGCGACGCGGCTTCCTGCCGCCGGTCGCGCCGCCGGTCGTACCGGTCGAGCGCTTGAACCGCTTGACCGGCCGGAGACCGATCGACGGCGTGCGGCCGCCGCCCTGGGTGTTCTGGGACATAGCGCGGCCTTTCCTGCGGGCGGACCGGGCCAGCCTGCACAGACGGGGACATCGGCGGTAGGGGGCCTTTGTCCGGATTCCGGTTTACTGCCCAGGACGAGCCGGATGGGCCGAATGGCTCCGCCGGAACGGCAATCGAGACCGACATCACACACAAAACGGACGTCGAGGGCCAAAAAATCGGGGAGCCCCTCGCTACTGCGAGAGGCTCCCCAACTGTCTGTGCGCCGCCAGGGACTCGAACCCCGGACCCGCTGATTAAGAGTCAGCTGCTCTAACCAACTGAGCTAGCGGCGCCTGCTGACCTGGAAAACAATACACGGTCCTGGGGGGTGCCTCGAACCGGTCCGTTCCACCCGCCCGCCGCCGGGCCGTAGAGGTGTCCGTTTTCGCCCAGTTTGGGAGGAGTTCACCTGCGGATTACCGTGGAACGGTGCCCAGCCACCAGCCCGGACACCCGGACCAGGGCCTCGCCCGCCCGGGCACGCCCGATCCCCCGGGGCGGTTCCTGCGCATCGACGGGGTCCCGCTGCACGTCCGCGCCGAGGGCGCCGGCCCGCCCTGCCTGCTCACCGGCGGCCTCGGCAGCAGCTGGTTCGACTGGGACCTCGTCGTCCCGTTCCTCAGCCCCTACCGCACCGTGGTCCGCTTCGACCGGCCCGGTTACGGGCTGAGCGCCGCCGAGCCCGCCACCGGGCGGCCCGCCCCGACGGTGGCGGGCGAGGCCCGGCGGATCCTGGCGGTGCTGGACGGTCTCGGGCTGGACGGCCCGTGCACCCTGGTCGGGCACTCGCTCGCGGGGTTCCACGTGGAGGCCTTCGCCCGGCTGTACCCCGAGCGGACCGCCGGGCTGGTGCTGATCGACGGCAGCGTCGAGACGGCGGCCCGCCCGTACCCGGCGCCCGCCGCGCGCGACCTGGCGGTCCGGGCGGCGGCCGGCGCGGCCCGGGCGCTCGCGGTGCCGTACCTCTTCGGCCCGACCGCCCGCCGGGTGACCGCCCGGCTGTCCACCGTCCGCCGTGCGGACCTCGCCCCGGCGCCGCTGGTCCGGCGCTGCTACCGCACCGGCCGGGCCCTGCGCGCGCTGCTCCGGGAGAACGGCCGCTACCTCGACATGGCCGCCGAACTGGACGGACTGCGGCGCACCCGGCCGCTGCCGGAGGACCTGCCGATCACCGTGCTCGCGGCCGACGACGGCTGCCGCAACCGCCGCACCGGGAACTGGCTGGCCGAACAGCGGGAGCTCGCCGCGATCCTCGGCGCCGACTTCCGCACCGCCGCCCCGGCCGGGCACCTGGTGATGTTCGACCGCCCGGACGCGGTGGCCTCCGCCGTCCTGGACACCCGCTGAGGCCTCCGCCGGGCGTCGGCGCCCGATCGCTGCCGTCCGCGCTCAGTCGCTGGACTTCTCCCGGATGACCCTGCGCACCGCCCGGGGAACGGGCAGCTCCCGGGCCAGCCGCCCGGCGGCGCGTCTGATCGGCGCGCCGTCTCGACCGGGGTAGAGGCGGCGCCCCAGCCCGGCCGCGTCGATCAGGCCGGCCAGTTGCCGGTCCCGCTCCGCGCTCGGCCGGCCGGCCCCGCCGTCGGGCGCCGACAGGGTGGCCGCCACGCGGGCGGCGATCGTCCGGGTGGCGTCGGTCCGAGTCGTGGGGTAGCGCCGGTACGGCAGTCCGAGGAACCGTTTCTCCTCGACGGTGAAGTGGCCCTCCGCCACCAGCCGGTCGAGGTAGAACCGGTAGCCGGGCCGGTCGGGCACCCAGCGGACCGCCTGGGTCAGCCGGGGGCGGAACCGGCTCTTGCTCTTCGCTTCCAGGCGGGCCAGCAGTGCGGCCGCGACCTCGTCCCGCGCGCCGAAGGGGTGGTAGCCGGTGATCTGCTGCTTCTCGACCGTGATCGCGCCGGTCACCAGCAGCTCGGCGAGGACGGCGCCGGCGATCACGTGGTCGAGGTGGATGGAAGGGCTCCGGAACCGGCCGCGCGCCGGGTCGGCACAGAGCAGCAGCAGTTCCTCGGGAAGGGGACGGGCGTCGAGTGGTGTCACGGTGCCTCCTCTACCCACCCCCGGAACGCCTCAGGCCGCCCACCGGAGTGGGCGGCCTGAGGCCTTGCCATGTGCGCCGCCAGGGACTCGAACCCCGGACCCGCTGATTAAGAGTCAGCTGCTCTAACCAACTGAGCTAGCGGCGCCTGCTGACGTCGAAGACAGTACACGCCGCCGGGCCGATCCGGCGAATCGTAGGCGGGCGGTGACGGTGGGTGATCAGGCCCGGGCGGCCTCCGGGTGGTGGCAGGCCGCCTGGTGGTCCGCGCCCGTCCGGTCGGCGTCGAGCGTGGGCCGTTCCCGCTCGCAGCGCGCCCGGGCGGTCTCCGGGAGCCGGACGTACAGCGGGCAGCGGGTGCGGAACGGACAGCCCGTGCGGCGCTCGGTGGGGGAGGGCGGGTCCCCGGCGAGCAGGATCCGGTCGCGGGCGCGTTCGGCGGCGGGGTCGGGCAGCGGGACGGCGGAGAGCAGTGCCCGGGTGTACGGGTGCCGGGGGCGGCCGAAGACGGCGGAGACCTCGCCCTGTTCGACCGTCCGCCCGAGGTACATCACGCTGACCCGGTCGGCGAGGTGGCGGATCACCGAGAGGTCGTGCGACACGAACAGGTAGGAGAGTCCGAGTTCGGCCTTGAGCGCCTGCAGCAGGTTGAGCACCCCGGCCTGGATCGAGACGTCCAGCGCGGAGACCGGTTCGTCCAGCACCAGGAGCTTCGGCCGGACGGCGAGCGCCCGGGCGATCGAGACGCGCTGGCGCTGTCCGCCGGAGAACTCGTGCGGGTAGCGCGCGGCGTGCTCCGGGTCGAGGCCGACCTGGCGGAGCAGGTCGGGCACCCGGCGGGCGATCTCCTCGCGCGGGGCGTGCTGGGCGCGCAGCGGCTCGGCGACGATGTCGCCGATCGGCATCCGGGGGTCGAGGCTGGCCATCGGGTCCTGGAAGACGATCTGCAGCCCGGCCCGGAGCCGGTGGGCCTCGGCCCGGGTGAGCCGGGCGGTGTCGTGGCCGAGCAGTTCGATCCGGCCGGTCTCCGGGGCGCCGAGCTTCAGCAGTTCGAACAGGGTGGTGGACTTGCCGGAGCCGGACTCCCCGACCAGGCCGAGGGTCTCGCCCTCCCGGAGGTCCAGGTCGACGCCGTCCACCGCGTAGACCTCACCGACCTTGCGCTTGAACACCGTGCCCTTGAGGAGCGGAAACGTTTTGCCGAGTCCGCTCACCGACAGCACCGGCGCCCGCGAGGCACGGTCCCCGGCCGCGACCGGGGCCGGCAGCTCCGGCACCGGGTACACCTCGCCCGGCGCGGGCCGCCGCTCGGCCAGCTCCGCCGACCGCACGCACGCCGCCAGGTGCTCACCCGAACCCTCCGGAACGGGCTCCGCCGAGCCCTCCAGCGCCGGCTCCGCCGCCGAGCAGCGCTCCTCCGCCAGCGGGCAGCGCGCGGCGAACGGGCAGCCGGGCGGTAGCTCGGCCATCGGCGCGGGGACGCCCGGAATCGGCACCAGCGCGCCGCCGTGCCCGTCCACCCGGGGTAGCGCGCCGATCAGGCCGAGCGTGTACGGGTGGCGGGGGGCCGCGAACAGCTCGTCCACGTCCGCCGATTCGACCACCCGGCCCGCGTACATCACCGCGACCCGGTCGGCCGTCCCGGCGATCACCCCGAGGTCGTGGCTGACCAGGACCAGCGCCGCGCCGGTCTCCCGCTGCGCGGTGCGCAGCACGTCCAGCACCTGGGCCTGGATGGTCACGTCCAGCGCGGTGGTGGGCTCGTCGGCGAGCAGGATGTCGGGCTGGTTGGCGACGGCCATGGCGATCATGGCGCGCTGGCGCATGCCGCCGGAGAACTCGTGCGGGAAGCTGTCCAGGGCCCGGTCGGGCGCCGGGATGCCGACCAGGTCGAGGAGTTCGGCGGCCCGCCGGCGGGCGGCGGCCTTGTCGACCTGCTGGTGGACGCGGACCGCCTCGGCGATCTGGTCGCCGATCCGGTAGACCGGGGTGAAGGCGGACAGCGGGTCCTGGAACACCATGGCGACCCGCCGCCCCCGGATCGCGGCCAGCTCCCGCCCCGGCAGCCCGACCAGCTCGCGGCCGTCCAGCCGCACCGAGCCGCTGACCCGGGCCGTCCCCGGCAGCAGCCCCAGCACGGACAGCGCGGTGACGGACTTCCCGGAGCCGGACTCGCCGACGATGCCGAGCGTCTCGCCGCGCCGCAGGGTGAGGTCCACCCCGCGCACGGCGGGCACCGGGCCGTGCGGCCCGGTGAAGTCCACCCGCAGGTCGCGGACGGCGAGCAGCGGGGTTTCGACGGTGGTGGTCACGGGCGCTTCCTACGGGAACGACGGCTGGTGAGAGCCGGACGGGTGCGACGGGAGCGGCGTGGACGGCCGGAACGGCCGCCGGCGGCACCGGCGGTGGGGTCGAGGGCGTCGCGCAGCCCGTCCCCGATCAGGTTGACCGCGAGGACGAACAGCACCAGCAGTCCGGCCGCGAAGTAGAACATCCACGGGAACACCGGGGCCTCACTCGTCCCGGCGGCGAGCAGGGTGCCGAGCGAGACGTCCGGCGCCTTGACGCCGAAGCCGAAGTAGGAGAGCGCGGTCTCACTCATCACGGCGCCGCCGACCGCGATGGTGGCGTCGATGATGAGGAAGGAGGCGACGTTCGGCAGGATGTGCCGGCTGATGATCCGCAGCGGCCGTACGCCCATGAAGCGGGCCGCGCGCACGAATTCGCGCTCGCGCAGCGAGAGGGTCATCGAGCGGACCACCCGGGCGGTGATCATCCAGTTGAACAGGGCGAGCAGCAGCACGAAGGCGGTCCAGCCGGCGCCCTTCAGCCGCGAGGAGACGATGGTGATGATCAGGAAGGCGGGGAACACCAGCAGCAGGTCCACCAGGAACATCAGCGCCCGGTCGGCCCAGCCGCCGAAGTAGCCGGCGCAGGCCCCCACCACGGAGGCCAGCACGGTGGAGAACAGCGCCACCAGCAGGCCGATGACCAGTGACTTCTGCAGCCCGCGGACGGTCTGCGCGAACACGTCCTGGCCGACTCCGTTGGTGCCGAACCAGTGCGTGGCGGACGGGGGTTGGTGCAGCGCCGTGAAGTCGGGGCTGGCGTAGTCCCAGGGCGTCAGGTACGGGCCGCCGAAGGCGAGCGCGAACAGCAGCAGGACGACGACGGCCCCGACGACGGCGCCGCGGGCGGCGAGCAGCCGGGCGAGGACGAGCCGGCCGCGGCCGGTCCCCCGGGGCGTGGCGGGCGCGGGCAGCTCGGC
This sequence comes from Kitasatospora sp. NPDC029312, assembly GCF_055569215.1. Classification (NCBI taxonomy): domain Bacteria; kingdom Bacillati; phylum Actinomycetota; class Actinomycetes; order Kitasatosporales; family Streptomycetaceae; genus Kitasatospora; species Kitasatospora sp. NPDC029312. The sequence continues at coordinate 158,503 of NZ_JBVHXY010000007.1, forward strand.
GGGTCCGGTGGACCCGGAAGGTCCGGAAGGCCCGGCGGGCTCCGCCGGTTCCACGGAGAGGGTGGTCATCTCACGTCACCTCCGGTCAGGCCCGCACGCGCGGGTCGAGGGCGGCGTGCAGGGTGTCGGCCAGGAAGCCGGAGGCGAGCACGACGACGGCGGTGAACAGGTTGATCGCCACCACCGAGTTGACGTCCTGCTCGTTGATCGACTGGATCAGCCACTCGCCCATGCCGTGCCAGCCGAAGATCGTCTCGGTGAAGATCGCGCCGGTGAAGATGCCCAGGAAGGTGTAGGCGAACATGGTCGACATCGGGATGACGGCGGTCCGCAGCCCGTGCTTCAGCAGCGCCCGCCCGCGCGTGAGGCCCTTGGCCTCGGCGGTGCGCAGGTAGTCGGAGCCGAGGACGTCGAGCATGGTGCCGCGCTGGTAGCGGCTGTAGGTGGCGAGGCCGCCGAGGGCCAGCGAGATGGTGGGCAGCAGCAGGTGCAGCGCCCAGTCGGCGAGGTGGGTGCCGAGGCCGCCGGTCAGGCCGGGGGTCTCGTAGCCGGTGAACGGGATCACCTCGTGGCCGGCCGCGTCCTTCGCCGCGATCGCGCCGTTCTTGAGGAACAGCGCGACCAGGAAGACCGGGGTCGAGAGCAGCACGAACGACAGCACGGTGAGCAGCCGGTCGGAGATCCGGTACTGGCGCACGGCGCTCCACGCCCCGGCGGCGACGCCGAGGACGATCCCGAGCAGGCTGCCCAGCAGCATCAGCCGCAGCGAGACCCAGACCCGGCGGCCGAAGTCGTCGGAGACCGGGGTGTCGTGGATGGTCCGGCCGAGGTCGCCGTGGAGCAGACCGCCGGCCCAGTGGCCGAAGCGCTCGACCACCGGGGTGCGGTCGTTCAGGTTGAGCGCGGTGAGCTGGTGCTCGACCGATTCGGCGGACGGGCGGGGGACCTTGGCGTCGAAGTAGGTGCGCGGCTGAAGGGCGGTCGCGGAGATCGCGTACGCCAGGAAGATGGCGGCTATCAGCAGCATCGCGTAGTAGCCGAGCCGCTTGGTCAGGTAGCGGAGCATCAGCGGCTGCCCGGGGTGGGGGCGGGGCCGACGCGTCTGGTGGGCATCGGGTGGGTGGCCTTCGGTCGGGGCCCGGTCAGGGCGTCAGGTGGTGGGGGTGATCGGCGAGTTGTGGAAAGCGCAGGTCAGAGTGAAACACCCGGGAACGGCGGGGGTGTTGCGGCAGCGTTGCCGCGCGTGACTTTTGGATCAGGCGTGCGTTCCTCCCCCTGGTGGCGGATCTGATCCGCTGTTACGTTCCTCTGGCTCGATGCCGGATTGAGTGCCCATGCTCAAGCCCGGCCATGCCTGTCGCGGGCGATTCCCGCTCCGCAGACCTCACCAGAGGGGGACCCCATGGACGCTTCCACCACGGCCCGCCGTATCGGCCGGGCGACCGCCCTCGCCGTCGCCGTCGCGCTCGCGGTCACCGCGTGCACCTCGGGCGGGGGCGGTTCGACCGGCGACGTGGCCAAGAGCGAGCCGCCGAGACAGGACTCCCAGGACATCAACGCCAAGCCGTTGGACCAGGTCAAGGACGGCGGCGAGGTGCGCTTGCCGTTGTACCAGTGGATCACCCAGTGGAATCCGTTCCAGGTGGACGGCCGCTACGGCGACGCGGTCGACATCATGCGGGCGCTGGAACCGGACCTGTTCACCACGGACGCCTCCGGGAACTTCCAGCCCGTCGCCGACTACCTGCAGGAGGCCAAGATCACCTCGACCTCCCCGCAGGTGATCACGTACAAGCTGAACCCCAAGGCGAAGTGGTCGGACGGCAAGCCGCTGAGCTACCTGGACTTCAAGGCGGACTGGGAGGCCAGCAACGGCAAGAAGGACGGCTACAACATCGCCGACTCCTCCGGCTACGAGCTCATCTCGTCCGTCGAACAGGGCGCGGACCCGACGGAGGTCAAGGTCACCTTCTCCGAGCCGTACGCCGACTGGCAGAACCTGTTCCGCCCGCTGATCCCGGCGGCCGGCATCGGCACGGCGGACGACTTCAACCAGGGCTGGGTGGAGAAGATCCCGATCACCGCGGGCGCCCTGAAGGTCGGGACGGCGGACAAGACCGCGCAGACCCTGACCCTGGTCCCCGACCCGGCGTGGTGGGGGGCGAAGCCCAAGCTCGACCGGATCACCTTCCGGGTCATGTCCCAGTCGGCGACGACGCAGGCGTTCCTCAACAACGAGATCGACCTCGCCACGGCCGGCACCGCGGCCGCGTACGGGCAGCTCAAGGACGCCAAGGACGCCGTGATCCGGGCCGCCAGCCCGTGGGACGAGGTGCACATCTCGTTCGGCCAGGGCGGCGCGTTGGCCGACCAGAAGGTCCGCCAGGCGCTCGGGAAGGCACTCGACCGCTCCTCCTTGATCAAGATCGCGAACAACGGCGTGCCCGTGGAGTTCAAGCCCCTCGGCAACCACATCATCATGCCGAACCAGACGGGCTACCAGGACAACTCCGGCGAGTGGGCGAAGTTCGACCTGGCCGCGGCCAAGAAGCTGCTCGACGAGGCGGGGTGGAAGGACGCGGGTGGCGGTCAGCCGCGCACCAAGGACGGACAGCAGCTGGAACTGCACTGGGTGATCAATGACGGCACTGCCCAGGCGCAGCTGGACCTGGCCACGGCCGCGGCGGCGATGTGGCTGGCGGCCGGGGTGAAGGTCGACCTCGACAAGGTGCCGTCCAACGACTTCTTCACCAAGTACGTGAACCCGGGCAAGTTCGAGATCGCCAGCTGGCGGAACACCGACTCGTTCCCGCTCTCCACCTCGCTCGTCAACTTCCGTCTGCCGGTGGGGGACAACGTCTTCGGCAACTACTCGAAGCTCGGCACGCCCGAGATCGACGCGCTGCTGAAGAAGGCGGCCGGCACGCTCGACCCGGTGGAGGCCGTGAAGCTCTACAACCAGGCGGACGCGAAGATCTGGGAGCTCGGCCACACCGTCGAGCTCTACCAGCGGCCGACCGTGGTGGCGACGCGCAAGGGCCTGGCCAACGAGGGTGCGTTCGGCCTGGCGGGGACGGACTACGCCAAGATCGGCTGGGAGAAGTAGCCCGTGCCGCCGACGCGGCGAGGCGGGCCACACGGCAGGCGCTGGCGAGCAGCGCGGTGATCACGAGGCCGGTGGTGCGGACACGGGGTGGGTCGGCTCTGCCGCCCCCGCTGTCCTGCCACCGGCCTTGACCTTCCGCGTTGCCCGCAGGCCGCCCGTGTCGTGGGGCCCCGCAGGGCCCGCGCTCCCTTCCAACCGGGGAAGAATCTAGCCGGGCACCGGGGCCGCCCCGGCGCAGCGCGCGGGGCGCGCCAGGAAATCCGCCGTGGTGTCACCCACTTCGCGCACCGGAGCGTCAACTTCGGCTGACGGCAAGGAGAAATAGGACATACAGGGGCATCGTGCCCCGGTTCTAACGGGGCGGCCGGACCGCGCCGGTGCGTGTGCCGGTGCGTGCGCCGGGCCCGGGCCGCTGCCAGGATGCGCGGGACGGCGGGCCTCCAGGTCCGCCCGGATCAGGCCCCGACCCGACTCCGACTCCGTCCCCGCCCCGCCTCCTCCCGTCCAGCCCCGTTCCCCTCCCCGCCCCCGGAGCAGCACCGATGGCCAGCGAACCCGCCGCCGCGGCACCCCGCCCGCACCCCGTCGACCCGCCGCCGGTGCGGCGGATGGTCCCGCGCGACCGGCACGAGCCGCACCGCGTCGCCACGCCGCTGGAGCTCTTCTTCGACCTCTGCTTCGTGGTGGCGGTCGGCCAGGCCGGGCGCGAGCTCGCCCACTCCCTCGCGGCGGGGCACTACGGGGAGGGCCTGCGCGGCTACGCGCTCGCCTTCTTCGCGATCTGGTGGGCCTGGATGAACTTCACCTGGTTCGCCTCCGCGTACGACTGCGACGACGTGCCGTACCGGATCACCACGCTGGTGCAGATCGCGGGGGTGCTGATCCTCGCCGCCGGGGTGCCGCGGCTGTTCGCCACCCAGGACCTGGTGCTGGCGATCACCGGGTACGTGGTGATGCGGCTGGCGATGGTCACCCAGTGGCTGCGGGCGGCAGCCGGGGAACAGGGTCCGGCGCGCGGGGTGGCGCTGCGGTACGCGGTGGGGATCACGATCTGCCAGGTCGGCTGGGTGGTCCTGCTGCTCCTGCCGGACGCCGCCCGGCCGGTGGTCGTCCCGCTCGGCGTGCTGTGCGAGCTGGCCGTCCCGGTGCTCGCCGAGCTGCGGACGCAGACCACCTGGCACCCGCACCACATCGCCGAGCGGTACGGGCTGTTCACGCTGATCGTGCTCGGCGAGACGGTAGCCGCGGCCACGGTGGCGGTGCAGTCCGCCGTGGACGAGCACGAGGGGCTGGGCCGGCTGGTGCCGGTGGCGGTCGGCGGCCTGCTGATCTGCTTCGCCGCCTGGTGGCTCTACTTCGCCCGGCCCGTCCACGAGCACCTGCGCTCCAACCGGCAGGCGTTCGCCTGGGGTTACGGGCACTACCTGGTGTTCGGCTCGGCGGCGGCGATCGGCACCGGACTGGAGGTGGCGGTGGAGTCGGCCGTGCACAAGGCGGAGATCTCCGACACGGCCGCCACCGCGACGGTCACCGTGCCGACCGCGGTCTACCTGGTCACCGTGTGGTTCCTGCACTCCCGGCACACCAAGCGCGGCCCGCTCGCCCAGGCGGTGGCGCCCACCGGGGCCGTGCTGGTGCTGGCCTGCACCGCCCTCGGCGCCACCGGGGTGTTGGCGGCGGGCCTGGTCTGCGCGCTGATGATCGCGGTGGGGGTGCTCATCCACAGCCGGGAGAGCCGCTGAACCCCGTCAGGCCCGGCCCAACAGCACCGGTTCGTGCCGCGCCAGCCAGGCCAGGTAGGCCGGGTTGACCTTGGCCAGATCCAGGTAGGCGGCGCGCAGTTCGCCGTACAGGGTGTCCAGGGCGGGCGGGCTGAGCGCGCGCGGGCGCCAGGTGAAGAGCAGTCGGACGGCCAGCGGGTCCCCGTGGACCGGGCGCATCACGGTGCCGGGGCCGGGCAGTGAGGTCGGCTGGCAGGGGCGGACGGCCTCGCCGGAGGCGACCAGCTCGGCGGCGGTGGCGTTGTCCCGCACCTGCACCACCCGGGGGTCGAGCCCGGCCTCGCCGAACACCCGGCGCAGCGCCGCGTACTCGTGGTCGGCGGTCGGGTCGACCATCCAGGTGTCCGCGGCGAGGTCGGCCAGGTGGACGACCGGCCGGGCGGCGGCCGGGTGCCCGGTGGCGAGCGCGACGAACTGCGGCTCCCGGGCCATCAGCACCCGGTGCTCGGTGTCCGGCGGCACCCGCAGCGGGAAGCCCTCGCTCTCGTGGACGAAGGCCACGTCCAGCTGGTCAGCGGCGACCATCCGCAGCAGCGCGCCGGCGGAGGTGTCGACGTGGATGGTGGTGTCGGTGTCCGGCAGCCGCTCGTGCACCCGGCGCAGCCAGGCCGCGACCGCCCGACTGCCGACGCTGCCGATGCGCAGCCGCCGCTGCCGCCCCGGTCCGGCGGCGTCCCGGGCCTCCTGGCGGGCGGCGGCCACCAGCGCGGCCATCTCGCCGATCACCGGCCGGGCCCGGGAGAGCACCGAGTGGCCGAGCGCGGTGGGCCGGCTGCCGGTCTGCTCGCGGGTGAACAGCGTGCCGCCGATGGCCCGTTCGATGCGGTGCAGCTGCGTCGTGAGGGAGGGCTGGGTCATGCCGAGCTGGAGCGCGGCCTTGCGGAGGCTGCCGGTGTCGGCGATCGCGCACAGCACCCGCAGGTGTCTCACGTCGAGCTCCACGACGGGAGCATAGACGTCCCGGCGTTCGGTTGCCAAGGACATGACAGGTAGAAACCGGTCCGCCTCGAGTCGTGCGGCTCGTGCCCGCCACGGTTCCACGTGTGCGCGGCGGGCCGCCCGGCCGGAAACGGGCGGCCCGCCGCAGTGGGTACTTCCCCGCCGCGGAGCCTAGCCAAGGGCGGAACGGAATGCCAGGGGCATGGGCGAGTCAAGACGAGTAAAAGGCGACTCAAATCCCCCTGCGCGCCAGGCGATTGAACAGGGCTATCACCGGTTGACATCATCCGCGCGCCCGGCGGGCTGCCCGAAGCTCTGGGACATCACCCGTTCGCCAGGTGTCCCCCCAGGGCCGACCCCCAACCGGCCACGACACCGCAGGAATCGGAGCCCCCACATGAAGCGATCCGTGCTGTCCGCCACCCTCGGCCTCGCCCTCGCGGCCGGCCTCGCCGTACTGCCCACCACCGCGGCCGCCGCCGCCCCGGCCGCGCCGGCCTCGCAGGGCTACACCGCCTCGACGTACGCCGGTTCGGCCGCCGAGGCCGCGGACAACCAGGCGTTCTTCCAGGCCGTGATGGCCTCCGCCAAGGCCAAGCAGGCCGCCAACCCCGGACTGGCCGCCGTCGTGGTCACCTACGACGCCAGCTCGGCGCCGTCCTTCCGCACCCAGATCGCCAACGCCGCGCAGATCTGGAACAGTTCGGTCAGCAACGTGCAACTGCGGTCCGGTTCGGCCGCCGACTTCCGCTACTACGAGGGCAACGACAGCCGCGGCTCGTACGCCAGCACCGACGGGCACGGGCGCGGCTACATATTCCTCGACTACGCGCAGAACCAGCAGTACAACCCGGTCCGGGTGACGGCCCACGAGACCGGGCACGTGCTCGGCCTGCCGGACCACTACTCCGGCCCGTGCAGCGAACTGATGTCGGGCGGCGGCCCCGGCCCGTCCTGCACCAACCCGTACCCGAACGGCACCGAGCGCAACCGGGTCAACTCGCTCTGGGCGCGCGGCTGACCGAGTGCCCCGGGCCGACCGCGCGGAGCCGCGGCCGGTCCGGGGCATTGTCAGTGGCGCGTGCGAGCATGCGGGCGAGAACCACCCGCCCCGACCGCAAGGTGCCGCCGCCATGCCCCGTTCCACCCCCGACCAGCTCACCGACCTCCCCTACGCGGAACTGCTCAGCCCGTACACCGGTCCGCTGCGCAGCGACGCGAGGTACGACACCGCGCACTTCGACGGCGGTGAGCGTACCGACGAGTCGGCTGCCGGTGCGGTGTTCCTGGAATGCGCCTTCACCGGCGTCGGGCTCAGCGGGGTCAAGCTGCGCCAGGCCCGGTTCAACGAGGTCTGGGTGCAGGCCGGCCGCTGGGTGGCCTGCGACCTGAGCGACAGCGAGTGGCAGGACAGCGCCTTCGTCGGCGGTGTGCTGGCCGGGATCGCCGGGTACGGCTCGGCGCTGCGCCGGGTGGTGTTCCGCGGCTGCAAGCTGGAGGCGGTCAACCTGCGGTCGGCCGCGCTGCGCGACGTGGTGTTCGAGGACTGCCTGCTGCGCGACGTGGACTTCGGCGGGGCGAGGCTGACCGAGGTGTCCTTCCCCGGCTCGACGCTGGAGGAGGTCCGGCTCCGCGGGGCCGTCCTGAGCAAGACCGACCTGCGCGGCGCCGCCCGGCTCGGACTCGCCGACGGCCACCAGGGGCTGCGCGGAGCGACCATCAGCTCCACCCAACTGCTGGAGCTCGCTCCGCAGTTCGCCCAGGCGCTGGGCATCGAGGTCAAGGACCGCTGACACCGCTCCCTCCCGCCCCTCCGCCCCTTCGCCTCTTCGCTTCCTCCCCGCCCTCCGCTCCTCGACTTCCTCCGCATCGGCGCCCCGCGTTCAGCCCGGCGTCGCTCGGTGACACCCGGAGGAACAGTCCGACAATCCTGCTGCACGCATCTGGTGGCCCGCTTCGGATGCGGTGAAGACTGCTGCGCGATCGATGAGCCAGCAACTTGTGTACACAACATCGCCAGCGAAGGGACGGGCCGGCTGATGGCCGAGTTGAGTCGTAGGAAGTTCGTCACGCTGTCCGGCGCCGCCGCGGCGGGCCTCGCCGTGGCCGGCACCGGCGCTGCGGGGGCCGCCCCCGGTGCCGCGGCGGCGACCGCCTCCACCACCACGCTCAGCACCACGGGCACCATCGCCGACGTGCAGCACGTGGTGATCCTGATGCAGGAGAACCGCAGCTTCGACCACTACTTCGGCATGCTGCGCGGCGTACGCGGCTTCGCCGACCGCAGCGCCATCCAGATCGCCGGCGGCTACAGCGTCTTCAACCAGCCCAACGGCCTCCTCTCCCGCCAGTACCCGTGGCAGTTCAGCCAGACCAAGCCGGCCGGCGGCGCCGACCCCGAGCGCCTCGCCCAGTGCAACGGCGACCTCAGCCACGGCTGGAGCGACCAGCACAGCGCGTGGAACAGCGGCAAGATGGACAACTGGGTCGCCGCCAAGGGCAACGTCCGCACGCTCGGCTTCCTCACCCGCCAGGACATCCCGTTCCACTACGCCCTGGCCGAGAACTGGACCATCTGCGACGCCTACCACTGCTCGGTGCTCAGCGCGACCGGCCCCAACCGCACCTACCACTGGTCCGGCCAGATCGACCCGGCCGGCGCCGCGGGCGGCCCGGCCTACGACGGCGGCGACGAGAAGGGCCTGCGCTGGCAGACCTTCGCCGAGGCGCTGGAGGGCGCCGGGGTGAGCTGGAAGGTCTACCAGAACGCGGCCGACAACTACGGCGACAACGCCCTCGCCTACTTCTCGCAGTTCGCCAACGCCCCGGCCGGCAGCGCGCTGGCGACCAAGGGCATGGGCTCGGTGCCCAAGGTCACCGGCCGCACCCCCGACGACATCGTCGCCGCGATCAAGGCCGACGTGCTGGCCGGTACCCTCCCGAAGGTCTCCTGGATCGTCCCCGACCAGGCCTCCTCCGAGCACCCGTACGCCACCCCGGCCGACGGCGCGCACTTCGTCCACAACGTGATCGACGCGCTGAACGCCGACCCGAACGTCTTCAACTCGTCCGTCCTGTTCATCAACTACGACGAGAACGACGGCTTCTTCGACCACGTCCCGCCGCCGGTCGCCCCCGCCGGTACCCCCGGCGAGTTCTACAACGGCACCAACATCGGCCTCGGCTTCCGCGTCCCGATGATCGCCGTCTCGCCCTGGACCCGCGGCGGCTGGGTCAACTCCGAGACCTTCGACCACACCTCGGTGCTGCGCTTCCTGGAGGTCTGGACCTCCGCCCTCGGCAACCCCGCGAAGTGCGTGAACATCAGCGACTGGCGCCGCCGCGTCTGCGGCGACCTGACCAGCGTGTTCGACTTCGCCAACCCGGTGTACGGCCTGCCCGCGCTGCCCGACACCTCGCAGACCATCGGCCTGTCCGCCTGCGGCCCGCTGCCCAACCCGGCCCCGGTCAACAACCAGCTGCCGCTCCAGGAGTCCGGCAGCCGCCAGGCCCGCGCCCTGCCGTACCAGCCGAACGCCAACCTGGACCACCTGGAGTTCGGCTCGTCCGGGGTCATGAAGGTCTGGCTCACGATGGAGAACGCGGGCGCCGCGGCCACCAAGTCCGCGCACTTCGCCGCCTACGCCAACGCCTACCGCAGCGGCGGCCCCTGGCAGTACACCGTCGACCCGGGCGGCAACACCAGCGACTTCTTCAACTGCGGCACCGGCTTCGGCGGCGGCCCGTACGACCTGTCGGTGGTCGGCCCCAACCGCTTCCTGCGCCGCTTCAAGGGCGACGCCACCAAGGCGGGCAAGAACGCGGCCGTCACGGCCTCGTACGCGGTCGAGCCGGGATCGGGCAAGCTGGCGGTGTACTTCAAGCTGGCCAACTCCGGCACCACGCCGATGACCTTCACCATCGCCTCCAACAACTACCGCACCGACGGCCCCTGGACCTACCAGGTCCCGGCGGGCGGCAGCATCAGCGACTACTTCAACGCGGTGGCCTACACCAACGGCTGGTACGACTTCACCATCACGGTGGACGCGGACACCAGCTGGTCCCAGCGCTTCACCGGCCACCTCGAAACGGGCGCCCCCAGCATCACCGGCTGACCGCCCACCCCGCCGCCGCCCACACCAGAGGCCCCGCCACCCCCGCCCCCCGGGGGCAGCGGGGCCTTGCCTCACCTTCGCCAGAACAGGTGGTGCGCAACGCCGCTGGGGCTGGGAACGACCTCCAGGTGGAACTGGTCGAGCAGTTCGTCGGGCGACTCCCAGAGCCGAAGCCCGGATCCGAGCTCCACCGGTGAGACCACCACGTGCATGGTGTCGACGAGGTCGGCGGCGAGGAACTGCCGGATGGTGGTGACCCCGCCACCGAGTCGGACGTCCTTGCCCTCCGCCGCTTCCCGCGCCCGTTCGAGGGCCGTGGCCGGGTCGCCGTCGACGAAGTGGAACGTCGTGTCGGAGAGCGTGAACGACGGACGCACGTGGTGGGTCATGACGAACACCGGAGTGCGGAACGGGGGCTCGTCGCCCCACCAGCCGCGCCACTCGTGGTCCTGCCAGGGACCGCGCTGGGGCCCGAACTTGTTGCGGCCCATGATCTCGGCACCGATGTTGCGTGCGAAGTCCCGTGTGAAGTAGTCGTCGAGCCCCCGGCTCCCGCCGGGATCCGTACGCATGGGCCAGCTCGCCGTTGCTCCGGCCCAGGCGAACAGCCTCTCGGGACGGTGCAGGCCGAACGGCTCTTCGATGCTCTGGTGCTCACCGGCACCGATTCCGTCCCGCGAGACGTTGAAGTTCATGACTCTGAGCAGTTGATCCACGTGTCTCCTCGGCAGGTCCTGTCGCGTCATCGTGGGGCGGGTCGCCGCACACCATGACGTCGAAGTGGACCCGGCTGGATCGACATCGGCCGACAGACTTCTTTCCAACGGGCGCGTCGGGAAGCTGGCACCGCCGCGCAGTCCGACGACCGGTCGACGAGGTGATCACGGGTACCGGTCTCCGGGGAACCAGGGGTCGTGGACTTCGCGGGGGCCGTACGGTGTCAGCAGGGTGAAGGTGTGGACTCCTGCCGCGTATTCGGACAGTTGGAGTGCGCCGTAGCGGGTCTCGAGTTCGGCTTGGACTGGGAGTGGCAGCCTGCTCAGTGCCCGGCGCAGGTGGAGGGCGTCGCGGCGGCTGATCGGGTGGGGGGTGCGCAGCACCAGGCGGAGGGGGCTGAGTGGGCCGGTTACCGCTAGGCCGGTGCCCAGTTCGTAGCCGACGGCGCCGATCGGGCCCCAGGTGAGCCGGTGGTCCGCGAGCGTCCGGCCGGCCTCGGGTAGGAGGGCGAGTGCCGGGATCGTGGCGGCCCGTTCGGGGGCGAGTCGGGCCGTCCGCTCGGCCAGTTGCTCGGGTCGCAGCGTCCGGGCCACCGCTGCCCAGGGCGCCAGGGCGTCCAGTCGCTGCCCCGGGCGGGGGCCGCGTACGGTGACCGGGATCCAGTGTTCGGGTGCGGCCTCTTCGTCCCGGGTGCAGCGCTGTGGTCGTGGCGGGTCAGGTGGCCCCGGCGGGTCGCCGACCACCGTGGGTGCCCGGCCGACCGTCACCCACGGGTGGGCGCGCAGCACCGTGCGCGCCCACGGTGGCAGTTCGCCGCCGGCGGGCGGCCGCAGCGAGCTCGGGCGCTGCATCAGCAGCAGGTCGTGCGCCTCGGGCAGTCGCCCGGCCAGTGCGGCCAGCGGTCCGACCCGCCGGCGCGGGCCGTTGTGCAGTTCCTCGATCGGGTTCCTCACACCGCCACCTTCCGCCCGTGGCACGCCTGCGGCTACGGCCCTTCGACGCGGTCCGCCGGGACCAAAGGCTCAAGGTGCGTCGGTCCGGACCCGGTGTGAGAGTGGGGGCAGCCCGGAATTCCGTCGTTCCGTCCGCAGACAGGAGGAGGAGTCATGGGCATCTTCGACAGGTTCCGCCACAAGCCGCAGGAGGCCGCCGGCGGGGACGCCTCCCAGCGGGCCGCCCTCGCCCACGACGAGGCCGTCGACGCGTTCGGTGACGAGGTCGAGCGGTCCCGCGAGGCGCAGGACCGGCTGGCCCGGGAGCGCTTCGCCCAGGAGGAGGCCGACCGGCGCGCCGCCGAGAACATGACCGCCGAGGGCGACCCCTGGGACTGAACGGGTTCCGTCCGGTCAGCGTGCCGGTCAGCGCGGCGGCAGCGGTGGGCGCCGCAGGTCCGGTCGGGGGGTGGACTCCGGCGGGGGCGCCGCGGCGGGGGCGTCCTCCAGCAGGTCCAGGGCCAGCTGGACGGCGGTGACCAGTTCCGGGTGGCGACCGCGCGCCCAGTCCCGCGGGGTGCGCAGCACGTGCACGTCCGGCTCGACGCCCTGGTTCTCGACGGACCAGCCGAGCCCGCCGCTGAACCAGGAAGCGTTCTTCGGCACCGAGATCTGGGTGCCGTCGCCCAGGGTGTGCCGCCCGGTCATCCCGACCACCCCGCCCCAGGTGCGGTTGCCGATCACCGGGCCGAGGCCGATCAGCTTGATGGCCGCGATGATCACGTCCCCGTCCGAGCTGGTCGCCTCGTCGGCGAGGGCCACCAGCGGGCCGCGCAGGGCGTGCCGGGGCCAGCGGACCGGCCGGCGGTCCCGGGTGAAGTCCCAGGCGAGGACCTGCCGGGTGAGCTTCTCCAGCACCAGTTCGGAGACGTTGCCGCCGGCGTTGCCGCGCACGTCGAGCACCAGCGCGGGCTTGTCCAGTTCGCGCCGCAGGTCGCGGTTGAACTGCGCCCAGCCGGAGCCGCCGAGGTCCGGGATGTGCAGGTAGCCGCACCGGCCGTCGCTGTACTCCCGTACCAGGGAGCGGCGTTTGGCCACCCAGTCCTGGTAGCGGATGGCCCGCTCGTCGGTCAGCGGGGTGACGGTGATCCGCCGCACCGGGCCGTCCGGGCCGCCGCGCAGGGTGAGTTCGACGGTGGTGCCGCCGGTGCCGGCCAGCTGCGGGAGCGGGCCGCGCAGCGGGTCCACCGGGCGGCCGCCGATCTCCAGCAGTTCGTCGCCGTCCCGGACGCCCTGGGCGGCCAGCGGGGCGCGGGCGCGCGGATCGGAGGATTCGCCGGGCAGCACCCGGTCGACCAGCCAGCGGCCGTCGGGGGAGCGGTGGGCGTTGGCGCCGAGCAGGCCGAGCGGCTGCTGGGCGAGCGTGGGGCCCTCGGCGCGCCGGGAGGGGGTGACGTAGGCGTGGGAGGTGCCGAGTTCGCCGAGGAGTTCGCGCAGCAGGTCGGCGAAGTCGTCGGGTGAGCAGATCCGTTCCAGCAGCGGCTCGTACTGGGTGACGAGCGCGGGCCAGTCCAGGCCGGACATCCGCTCGTCCCAGAACTGGTCCCGGACGATCCGGGCCGCCTCGTGGTACGCCTGGCGCCACTCGGCGGCCGGGTGCACGGTGTGGGTGATCCGGCGCAGGTCGACGGTGGTCCCGAGGGAGGGCGCGGCGACCTGGACGACCCGCAGCGTGCCGGCCGAGTAGATCGCGATCGAGCCGCCGTCGCCGGAGACGGCGTAGCCGTCCAGGTTGTCGACCAGCGTGGTGCGGGTGCCGCGGGCCAGGTCGAAGTGCTCCAGGGAGGGGCGCCCGGAGGTGTCGTCGGGGCTGGCGAAGGTCTGTCCGAGGGTGCCGGAGATCGGCCAGCGCAGCCAGACCAGGCCGCCGCGCACCGCGTCGGTGGCCGAGTACTTCGAGGCGATCACCGGGAACTGCAGCAGCCGGTCGCCGATGCCCAGGGGGTCGACCCGGACGGTGCCGTCGCCGCCGCCGTTCCCGCGCGGGGCGCCGTCCTCGGCGGGCGCGGCGAACGGGGAGGGCGTGTCGGCGGTGAGCGGGACGAGGTACGGGCGGCAGCCGACCGGGAAGGAGAGGTCCCCGGTGTGCACGTCGTGCACGGGGTCGAAGCCGCGCCAGGAGAGGAAGGCGAGGTAGCGGCCGTCCCGGGTGAACACCGGCTGCTCGTCCTCGAACCGCCCGTCGGTGACGTCGATGACGGGCGCGGGCGCGTCGGTGCGGGTGAGGCGGATCCGGCGCAGTGAGCGCCCGGCGGCCGGCTGGGACCAGGCGAGCCAGTGCGAGTCGGGGGCGAAGCGGGCGCTGGAGACCGGACCGTACTCGGAGGCGGCCAGCTCGCGCACCGCGCCGTCGGCGGCGGAGACCAGCAGCAGCCGGCCGTCCGAGGTGGCGGCGGCCAGGTGGGTGCCGTCGGGGGAGGCGGTGAGCTCCAGGACCCGGCCGAGCCGTCCGGCGGCGAGCACCCGGTGGCGGTGCCGCTGCCCGCTCGCCGATTCGGCGGGGTCCTCGTGGCCGGGCAGCGGCATCACCTCGATCGCGTCGGCGCCCTGGGCGTCGGTGATCCAAGCGGCCTCCCCGGTGTGCCCGAGCACGACCGGCAGCCGGGTCCGCACCCCCGGGGTGTCGGCGAGCGCGCGGGCCGGGCCGTCCTTGTGGGTGAGCCAGTACTGGCTGCCGCGCACGGTGACCAGCCCGGCCCGCCCGGTCTGGTCGCAGGCGAGGTCCTTGACCTGGGTGGCGGCGTTGACCCGGTACGGGCGGCGGCCGGCCCGGGCGCCGCCGAGCGGGACGGTCAGCCGGCGCGGGGCGGGGGCGTCCAGGCCGTCCAGCAGCCAGAGGTCGCCGGCGTGCTGGTAGACGATCCGGGTGCCGTCGGTGGCGGCTTCGCGGGCGTAGTAGGAGGCGTGGTCGGTGTGCCGGCGCAGGTCGCTGCCGTCGGGACGGCAGGAGTAGACGTTGCCGATGCCCTCGTGGTCGGAGAGGAAGGCGATCCGGTCGTCGGGGGGTTCGCCGATCGGCATCGGGGAGGCGAGGTGGCCGGGGTGGCCGGGCAGGATCAGCTCGCCGTCCACCCAGAGCCGCCCGGTCGCGCCGCCGCGGTAGCGCTTCCAGGCGGCGGGTTCGTGCGGGGCGGAGCCGGTGAGCAGCACGGTCCGTCCACGGCTCATCTGGGCGTCGCCGACCGGCCCCCAGGGCATCCGGCGGCCGGGGGAGCCGTCCGGCGGGAGGGCGTGCGCCCAGGTGTAGTGGCCGAAGGGCTCGTGGAAGGAGGTGACGGCGAGCACCTCGCCGTCCGGCAGCCAGCCGCGCACCCGGGTGTCCTGGCTGCCCCAGAAGCTGAGCCGGCTGGCCTCGCCGCCCTCGACCGGCGCGGTCCACACCTCGGGGGTCAGGTCGAGCCAGCTGGTCCAGGCGAGGGTGGTGCCGTCGGGGGAGAAGCGGGGGTGGCTGACCCGGGTTCGGTCGCAGCTGACCCGCCAGGCCCGGCCGGTGCCGGTGCCCGTGCCGTGGCCGTCGCCGTCCAGCGGGGCGATCCAGACGTCGTCCTCGGCGGTGAAGGTGAGCAGGCCGCCGTGCAGGTGGGGGTGGCGGAGGTAGCCGGGCGGGGTCACCCCTCCATCCTTCGACGGGGTGTCACCCCCGGCAACCGGGGCGGTCCGCCGGGTGCCCGCGCCGGCACGTCCGGACCGGTCTGCACCGGTATGGACCATTGACAGCGCGCCGGCGGATCCACTTCAGTGGTCTAGTCCAACTTGGGTGCCAGGCCGGGCCGTTCCCCCCACTGGCGCGTGCTCCGGCGTGCCCTCGGACGTCCCCCCACGACCGCGCCATCGCAGGAGCACCCGCATGCGCAGAACCACGTCCCGCAGGACCGCCTCCGGCAGTAACTCGCCCCGCGGAACCACGTCCGGCAGAACACCGGGCGAGGGCCGTCGCGCCGCCCTCGCCGCCGGCACCGCCTCCGCCGTCGCCGCGGCCACCCTGGCCGGCGTCACCCTGGGCCTGGCGCCGGCCGCCTCGGCCGGCGAGTTCCTGGCCAACGGCGGCTTCGAAACCGGCGCGCTCGGCCCCTGGACCTGCTCCGGGAACACCGGCAGCGTCGTCACCGCCCCGGTGCACGGCGGCCGCTACGCACTCGCCGCCGCGGCCACCACGGGCGACACCGCCCAGTGCGCCCAGACCGTCGCCGTCGCGCCCAACACCACCTATACGCTCAGCGCCTACGTCAACGGCTCGTACGTCTACCTGGGCGTCGACGGCGGCGGCCCCAGCACCTGGACGCCCGGCACCGGCGGCGGCTACCAGAAGCTCAGCCTCGGCTTCACCGCCGGCGCCAACCAGACCAGCGCCACCGTGTACACCCACGGCTGGTACGGGCAGGGCACCTACTACGCGGACGACGTCTCGCTGGACGGCCCGGGCGCTCCCACCCCGACGCCGACCTCCACTCCGACCCCGACGCCCACGTACACCGGGTCCCCGACGCCCGCGCCCACCGGCACGCCCACCCCGACCCCGACGGGCACGCCCACCGGCACCCCGACCGGGACCCCCGCCGGCGGCCACGCCCTGGTCGGCTACCTGCACGCCAGCTTCGCCAACGGCGCCGGCTACACCCGGATGGCCGACGTCCCCGCCTCCTGGGACATCATCGACCTGTCCTTCGGCGAGCCCACCTCCCCGACCTCCGGCGACATCCGCTTCAACCGCTGCCCGACCACCGACTGCCCGACCGCCGAGTCCGACGCCGACTTCAAGGCCGCCATCGCCGCCAAGCGCGCCCAGGGCAAGAAGGTGCTGATCTCGATCGGCGGCCAGAACGGCCAGGTCCAGCTGACCACCACCGCCGCCCGGGACGCCTTCGTCAGCTCGGTCTCGGCGATCATCGACAAGTGGGGCCTGGACGGCCTGGACATCGACTTCGAGGGCCATTCGCTCTCCCTCGACACCGGCGACACCGACTTCAAGAACCCCACCAGTGCGGTGATCGTCAACCTGATCTCGGCGCTGAAGACCCTCAAGGCCAAGTACGGCCCGGGCTTCGTGCTGACCATGGCGCCCGAGACCTTCTTCGTCCAACTCGGCTACCAGTACTATGGATCCGGCCCCTGGGGCGGCCAGGACCCGCGCGCCGGGGCGTACCTGCCGGTCATCCACGCGCTGCGCGACGACCTCACCCTGCTGCACGTCCAGGACTACAACTCCGGCTCCATCATGGGCCTGGACAACCAGTACCACTCGATGGGCGGCGCCGACTTCCACGTCGCGATGACGGACATGCTGCTCAAGGGCTTCCCGGTGGCGGGCAACACCGCGAACGTGTTCCCGCCGCTGCCGGCCTCGAAGGTCGCGATCGGCATGCCGGCCACCACCAACGCGGGCAACGGGTACGTCGCCCCCGCGGAGGTCGACAAGGCGCTGGACTGCCTCACCAAGCTGACCGCCTGCGGGACGTACGTGCCGCGTTCGGGCGCCCAGCCGAACCTGCGCGGGCTGATGACCTGGTCGATCAACTGGGACCGGTTCGGCGGCCAGGAGTTCTCCAAGAACTTCGACGGCTACTTCGGCCGGTGATCCGACCAGCGCGGGGCCGTGCTTGAACCTGACACCCGTGTGAGGTCCGCGCATGGCCCCATGGCGACCACCCAGCTCACAACCCCGGTACCCCGCAAGTGCTCTTCGTGCTCGCCCACACCATCCTGTTCACCTACATCGCGCCTTTCCTCGACCGGGCCGGCCTCGGCGGGTCCGCCGACTCCGTGCTGCTGGTCTTCGGACTGGCCTCCCTGGCGAGCGTCTGGCTCGTCGGCGTCCACATCCACCGCCGCCTGCGGCAGCGGGCGGCGGGGTCCTCGGCGGCCTGGTGCTCGGCCGCCTCGGCACCGGCGCCCTGCCCTGGACGGTGCTCGCGCTGCTGCTGCCCGTCCTGGCGGTGACCCTGGCCGCCCGCCGCCACGGCTTCCCGGCGACGCGCGGTTAGCTCCGCAGCAGCCGTTTCGCTTCCTCGACCACCTCGGGGGACGCCTTCGCGAGGGAGCCCGAGGCGTACGGCGGCTGCGGGTCGTACTCGATCAGCAACTGGAGCGCCTGCGCGGTCGCGTCCCCGGCGATCAGGCCGGTCAGCGTCAGCGCGAGGTCGATCCCGGCCGAGACGCCGGCCGCGGTCGCGTACTTGCCGTCGACCACGATCCGCTCCGTCCCGGTGGGTTCCGCCCCGAAGCCGGCCAGCTGGTCCAGGCAGATCCAGTGCGAGGTGGCCCGGCGGCCCCGGAGCAGTCCGGCGGCGCCCAGCAGCAGCGAGCCGGAGCAGACGGAGGTGGTCCAGGTGGTGGTCGCGTCGATCGCGCACACCCACTCGACCACGGCCGGGTCGGTCAGCTGCGCCGCCGTCCCGGGCCCACCGGGCACCAGCAGCAGGTCGGCCGCGTCCACCTCGTCCAGGGTGGCTTCCGCGGTGAGTGCCAGGCCCGCCATGTCGGTGCGGACCGGCCCGCGCCGGGCCGCGGTGAACACCACCTCGGCGCCGGGGATCCGGGACAGCACCTCGCACGGGCCCACGGCGTCGAGGGCGGTGAAGTGGTCGTACACCAGGACGGCGATGCGCATCAGTGTCCTCCATCGGGACGGGGTCGGAAGCGGCGTCGGTATTCGGCGGGCGGGGCGGCCAGGGTCCGGACGAAGGCGCGCCGCATCGCCTCCGGGGTGCCGTAGCCGCAAGAGCGGGCGATCTCCTCGACGCCGTCGTCGGTGTCCTCCAGCAGCCGCCGGGCGGCCTCCAGCCGCACGCCGTCGACGTACCGGCCCGGGGTCACCCCCACCTCGGCGGCGAAGGCGCGGGCGAAGTGCCGCGGCGACAGCGCCGAGCGGCGGGCCAGTGCCTCGACCGAGAGGTCGGCCTCCGGGTGCTCGGCGATCCACCGCTGCACCTCGCGCAGCGGCTGCCGGGCCGCCACCTGGGCGGCCAGCTGGGTGCTGAACTGGGCCTGGTTGCCGGGCCGGCGCAGGAAGACCACCAGGTGGCGGGCGACCAGCAGCGCGGCGTCCCGGCCGAGGTCCTCCTCGACCAGCGCCAGGGCGAGGTCGATCCCGGCGGTGACCCCGGCCGAGGTGGCGACGTGGCCGTCCCGGACGTGGATCGGGTCAGGGTCCACCTCGACGTCGGGGAACCGCCGGGCCAGTGCCTCGCAGTACGCCCAGTGGGTGGTCGCCCGGCGCCCGGACAGCAGCCCGGCCTCGGCGAGCAGGAAGGCCCCGGTGCACACCGACACCACCCGCTCGGCCCGACCGGCCAGCTCCCGGATCCGCGCCACCAGCGCGTCGTCCGGGTGCCCGGTGCCCCGCCCGCCGGGGACCAGCAGGGTGTGCGCCGACGCGACCTCGGCGAGGTCCTCGTCCGGCAGCAGCCGCAGCCCGCTGCAACTGCGCACCGGCCCGCCGCCGAGCGAGGCCGTGGTCACCCGGTACGCGCCCGGCTGCCCGCAGGCCGTGCCCGCTCCCGCGAACACCTCCAGGGGGCCGGTCACGTCGAGGCTCTGCACGCCCTCGTGGAGGACGATGACCACGCTGCGCGCTCTCATGCGGCCAGCCTGTCAGCGGGCCGGGATGGCAGCAATGACCTGTTTCCCACCTTTCCTGCCACCACCGACGGCGCGGCCGGTATTGGCCTGTACGCCGAAACGCCGGAAGGTCGGATAGCCGAAACGCCGGAAGGTCGGATAGCCGAAACGCCGGAAGGCCCTCCGCTCTCGCGTAGGGCCTTCCGGCTGTCTGTGCGCCGCCAGGGACTCGAACCCCGGACCCGCTGATTAAGAGTCAGCTGCTCTAACCAACTGAGCTAGCGGCGCCTGCTGACGCGGAGAACATTACCTGGTCAGCGGCTGAAACACCCAATCGGCCCCGTCACGGTGACCGCCCTCGTGTCTGCTCCCCGGACCTGAAGTCCGCTGGAGGTCAAGCCGCCGTTCGGCGCGTCTTCACTGATGGGCGCATTGTCAGATTTATCCTGGGCGGCGCTCAGCCGTCCGCCGTCGAGAGGAACCTCCCCGTGGGCCAGCTGCCGCTGTTCTTCCTGGTGCTGCTCGCCTCCGTGGTGACCATGCCGCTCGCCCGCAGGACGGCGGTGCCGCAACCGGTCCTGATGACCCTCCTCGGCATCGCCATGGCGCTCATCCCCCAGATCCCGGACGTCTCCCTCGACCCCGACCTGATCCTCCCGCTGGTCCTGCCGCCGCTGATCTTCGCGGTCGCCCGGCGTTCCTCGGTCCGCTACTTCAAGGCCAACATCCGCTCGATCCTGCTGCTGGCCGTCGCCCTGGTGGTGGTCACCACCATCGCCGTCGCCGGTACGGTGCACTGGCTGCTGCCCGCCCTGCCGCTGGCCGCCGCCATCGCGGTCGGCGCGGTGGTCTCCCCGCCGGACCCGGTCGCCGCCGTCGCGGTGGCCGGCAGCATCGGGCTGCCCCGGCGCCTGGTGGCGATCCTGGAGAGCGAGGGCCTGTTCAACGACGTCACCGCGATCGTCATCTACTCGCTGGCCATCGAGGCCATGGTCAGCGGCGACTTCTCGGTCGGCGACGCGGTGCTGCGCTTCGTCCTGTCCGCCGTGCTCGCCGTGGTCGTCGGCGTGGCCCTCGGCTGGATGAACGCCAAGCTGGCCGGGCTCCTGGACGACCCGACCCAGCAGGTCGCGCTCAACCTGCTGGTGCCCTTCGCCGCCTACACCCTCGCCGAGGAGATCCACGGCTCCGGTGTGCTCGCCGTCGTCATCTGCGCCCTCTACCTCGCCGAGCGGGCCGCCGACGCCGACGCCGTCTCCTACCGCCTGGTGGGCAACGCCTTCTGGGAGGTGGTCGAGATCCTGATCACCGGCGTGGCCTTCGGCCTGATCGGTCTGGAGCTGGCCACCGTGCTCAAGGAGGCCGGCAAGGGCTGGACCGGATTCATCGGCGACGCTGCCGTCGTCATCGCGGTCGTGGTGGGAGTCCGGCTGTTCTGGATGCTGCCGGCCGGCTGGCTGTCGCGCAGGCTGCGCCGCGGTGACGACGAGGACACCCCGTTCAGCTGGCGGGAGAGCGTGATCCTCTGGTGGTCCGGCATGCGCGGCGTGGCGACCGTCGCGCTGGCCCTCGCCATCCCGCTCGCCCTGCACTCCGGCGCGGACTTCCCCGAACGCGGCCGGCTGGTCTTCATCGCGTTCAGCGTGGTGCTGTTCACCCTGCTGGTCCAGGGCCTGAGCCTGCCCTGGCTGGCCAAGCGGCTGGAGCTGGACATCGACCAGGACAAGCACGAGCAGGCCGTCCGTCAGCTCTGGTGGCGGGCCGCCAAGGCCGGCCTGGCCCGGCTCGGCGAACTGGAGGAGCAGGACCGGCTGCCCGCCGAGGTCGCCGACCGCCTGCGGGACCGTCAGCACGACCGGCTGGCCCGGCTCTGCCCCGAGAAGTACGCCGAGGAGGACGCCGCCGAGGCCAAGCAGCGCCTCGCCCAGTGGCGGGTCGCCCGGGACGTCGAACAGGAGATGATCGCCGCCTCCCGGCGCGAGATGCTCGTCGCCCGCAGCGAGCTGGGGGCCGACCCGGAGCTGGTCGACCAGGTGCTGCGCGGGCTGGACCTGCGCACGGAACGGAAGTGACGGGCAGTCCGGGCCCACCGGGCGGAATGTGCGCGACCGCCCCCGGGGTTGCATAGGCTGATCCCGGGCAGGCCGTCAACGGAGTCGGCGCACCACCCGTACCCGCACGACCTCGCACGGGGCCCCTCACGTCCGGGGCTCACCGCCTGGCCCTGCCGGTTTCTGCACCCAGATGAATCGAGGACCCACCGATGTCGGAGACCCGCGCCGACGCCCGCACCCCGCTCGACCGCACCCCGCAGTGGGCCGCCCTGGCCAAGCACCGGGAGCAGCTGGGCGGGACGCACCTGCGCGAGCTGTTCGCCGCCGATCCCGAGCGCGGCAGCCGCTACACCCTGCAGGTCGGCGACCTGCACGTGGACTACGCCAAGCACCTGGTCACCGACGAGACGCTGGAGCTGCTGCGCGAGCTCGCCGCCGCCACCGGCGTCGCCGAGCTGCGGGACGCGATGTTCCGCGGCGAGAAGATCAACAACACCGAGCACCGCGCCGTCCTGCACACCGCGCTGCGGGCCCCGCGCGGAGCCGTGATCGAGGTCGACGGCGAGAACGTGGTGCCCGCCGTGCACGCCGTCCTCGACAAGATGGCCGGCTTCGCCGAGCGGGTCCGCAACGGCGAGTGGAAGGGCCACACCGGCAAGCCGATCCGCACCGTCGTCAACATCGGCATCGGCGGCTCCGACCTCGGCCCCGCGATGGCCTACGAGGTGCTCCGCTCCTACACCAAGCGCGACCTGGCCGTCCGCTTCGTCTCCAACGTGGACGGCGCCGACCTGCACGAGGCGGTCCGCGACCTCGACCCGGCCGAGACGCTGTTCATCGTGGCCTCCAAGACCTTCACCACCATCGAGACCATCACCAACGCGGTCTCCGCCCGCGACTGGCTGCTCGGCGGCCTGGGCGCCGGCACCGAGGCGGTGGCCAAGCACTTCGTCGCGCTGTCCACCAACGCCCAGGGCGTGCAGGACTTCGGCATCGACACCGCCAACATGTTCGAGTTCTGGGACTGGGTCGGCGGCCGCTACTCCTACGACTCGGCGATCGGCCTGTCGCTGATGATCGCCATCGGCCCGGACGCCTTCCGCGAGATGCTGGACGGCTTCCACCTGGTCGACGAGCACTTCCGCACCGCCCCGGCGGAGCGGAACGTCCCGCTGCTGCTCGGCCTGCTCGGCGTCTGGTACGGCGCCTTCTTCGACGCCCAGGCGCATGCGGTGCTGCCGTACTCGCACTACCTGTCCAAGTTCACCGCCTACCTGCAGCAGCTGGACATGGAGTCCAACGGCAAGTCGGTGACCCGCGACGGCACGCCGGTCAACTGGCAGACCGGCCCGGTGGTGTGGGGCACCCCCGGCACCAACGGCCAGCACGCCTACTACCAGCTGCTCCACCAGGGCACCAAGCTGATCCCGGCCGACTTCATCGGCTTCGCCAGGCCGGTCGCCGACCTGCTGCCGGGCCTGGTCGCCCAGCACGACCTGCTGCTGGCCAACTTCTTCGCCCAGACCCAGGCGCTGGCCTTCGGCAAGACCCCGGAGGAGGTCGCGGCCGAGGGGGTGCCGGCCGAGCTGGTCCCGCACAAGACCTTCCAGGGCAACCACCCGACCACCACGATCCTGGCCGGGGAGCTGACCCCCTCGGTGCTCGGCCAGCTGGTCGCGCTGTACGAGCACAAGGTGTTCGTTCAGGGCGCGGTCTGGAACATCGACTCCTTCGACCAGTGGGGCGTCGAGCTGGGCAAGGTGCTCGCCAAGCGGATCGAGCCGGTGCTGCTGACCGGTGAGGGCGGCGAGCAGCTGGACAGCTCCACTGCGGCGCTGGTCGCCCGCTACCGCGAACTGCGCGGCCGCTGAACCCCGGCCGGGCCGTCCGCTCCGGCGGGCGGCCCGGACCTCCGGCGCCGCCACGGGTGCCGAACGCCGAGAGGCCCTCCGCTTCCGCGAAGGGCCTCTCGGCTGTCTGTGCGCCGCCAGGGACTCGAACCCCGGACCCGCTGATTAAGAGTCAGCTGCTCTAACCAACTGAGCTAGCGGCGCCTGCTGACACGGAAAACTGTAGCAGCGGCCCGCGGCCTCGCCAAAATCGAATACCGGCCGCTCCCCGTTCACCCCCCGGTCACCAGGACCGGCTCCGTCGGGGCTGGCGCGCCGGGCTCGCGCGCCGCCCGTACGCAGGCCCAGAGCACCACCGAGGCGCCGGGCAGCCAGGGCTCCCGCTCCTCCGGGGCGACGATCCAGCGGCCCGAACCCCTGCTGGGGGACTCGGGGCCGTGCACCATCCGCTGGAGCGGCGGCACCGTCACCGCGTCGCCCTTGCCGTGGCACAGCAGCGGCGGTACGTCGCGGGCCCACTCCTCCCAGGCCAGCAGCCGGCGCAGCCGGGGCGCCGCGCCGGGCTGGACGAACAGCAGGGTGCGCCCCCGGTAGCCCGCGACCGGCCCGCAGCCCGGGCCGGACGCCCACAGCTCGTCCAGCACCCGGCGCCCGAACAGCGACGGCATGCTGATCACGTCGAAGGCGCGCCCGCAGGGCAGCACCGAGGGCGCCCACGGGCGGGAGTCCCAGAGGGCGCGCATGCTGCGCGGGTACTCGCTGGCGGAGGCGAGCCAGGCCTCTCCGGCCACGCTGACGTACTCCACCGACTGATGCGTCCAGATGTCCACGCCCAGCAGCCTGCGCCGTGCGCGCCCCCGGTGTGACCGAAAGCGCCGTTCGCCGGACAGGCCGACGGGGTACGGCGTACCCTTCCCCGCTGGCATATGCCAGGGGGTGACGGTCAGCCCTCCTGGAGGCGCGGCTGGAGCAGTCCGCGGCCGTACTCGATCATCTTGGCGGCGTAGTCGGGGGTCCAGTCCGCCCGCTCGGCGATCTCGGCGTCCGACAGCGCGTCGAACCGGCGCGGGTCGGCCAGCTGTGCGGCGGCGACCGCCTGGAAGTCGGTGGCCCGCTCGGCGGCCGTCCGGAAGGCCAGGGCCAGCTCGGTGGAGCGGCGCAGCAGCTCCCCGGGGTCGTCGATGGACTCCAGGTCGAAGAATCGTTCCGGCTCCGGCTCGGCGGACTGCGGCTCGAACAGCAGCTGCGCGGGGCGCAGTCGCCGGGTGGGCTCGGGCGCCTCGGCGGGGGAGTCGGGCATGGACGGACACCTCCGGGGTTTCGGTGAGGGAGGGCGGGCGGACTGCTCCGGGCCGCACCGCCCGGTTGTGGCCGTCGTCCATTGTCTCGCGGCGGCGGCCGGTAACGGAACGGTGCGCGCGCGGGCGCTATTCCCCGGCGCGCGCCGGGCGCACGCCACGGGCGCCCCGCATCCGCTTCGCATCCGAATCGCATGCGAACCGGTTGGTCCGCTGGAGGAGTCACCACGCTCCCCAGGCTCACCACGGCCATCACGCCCATCACGCCATCGGATCCCGGAGGACCCCTGTGCACGTACCCAAGACCCCGTCCGCCCGCGCCCGGCTCGCCGCCGCCGTCCTCGGGGCACTCGCCC
Source organism: Kitasatospora sp. NPDC029312 (assembly GCF_055569215.1). Taxonomy (NCBI): domain Bacteria; kingdom Bacillati; phylum Actinomycetota; class Actinomycetes; order Kitasatosporales; family Streptomycetaceae; genus Kitasatospora; species Kitasatospora sp. NPDC029312. Next base: position 183,271 of record NZ_JBVHXY010000007.1, read on the forward strand.
CACTCGTCCCGGTCATTCCGGTGCTGCCGGCGGCGTCGGCCTTCGCCGCCGAGACGGCGAAGGTGGTCACCGGCCCGGCCAGCGCCCCCGGCGGCACCTCGACCGCGACCTGCCCGGCCGGCACCCACCTCACCGGCGGCGGCTACCGGCTCCAGCCCGACGCGGACGGCCCGGTGCGCGCCAACGGCCCGACCGCCGACGCGACCGGCTGGAGCGCCCAGGCCGCGCACGGCTCGGTGGTGGCCTTCGCGGTGTGCGAGACCGAGGACTGACCGCCGCTACCGCAGGCGGACCCGGTGGCCGCCGAGGTGCTCGAGCACCTGGTGGTTGGCCTCCCAGCCGTCCGGGAAGGCCACCGGGACGCCCAACTGGACCGGCTCGGTGGACGGGTGCTCGTCCAGCAGCTCGGCGATCCCGGCCCTGGCCACCACGATGCAGGCGTGCCGGTGCCGGGAGGCGAGCACGCAGAGCCGGCCGGTCTCCAGATGGAAGGCGGTCGCGTCCGGGCGCCCGGAGAGCGGGTGCAGCACCACCGTGACGTCGTACTCCCGGCCCTGCAGCCGGTTGGCGGTGTCCACGGTCACGGCCGGGCCGGCCGCGGCGTCCACCGGGACGCCCGCCTTGAGCAGGGCCGCCCGGACGGCCGCCGCCTGGTCCCGGTGCGCCGTGCCGACCGCGACCCGGTCCGCGGTGAGGGGGGCCCGGCCCTGCTCGGAGTGGGCCGTCAACCCGCGCTCCAGCAGCCGCCGGACGGTGGCCGCGACGGCCGCCACCGCCTGCGGGTCGGTCCGTACGGTGTGCCGGGCGGGCAGCTCCAGCAGGGCCCAGCCGTGCTCGGCCGCCCGGTCGATCGCGGCGTCCAGCGCCGAGCCGTCGGGGCGGACGGCGGCGGTCAGCCGCCGCTCGTCCGGGCCGGTTCCGGAGCGGAACGGCGTGTACGGGTAGAACGCCCGCGAGATCAGCGGGGCGGCGCTCGCGGGCAGCCGCCAGGAGACCGGCAGCCGGTGCGGCTCGATCTGCGGGTTGTGCGCCAGCAGGGTGACCACGGCGCTGCTGGACGGGTCGTAGGACAGGCCCGCCCACTGCTCGGTGCCGACCACGGTGAACGGGTCCAGTTGGCCCGGGTCGCCGACGAACAGCGCCCGCTCGAACAGCCGGGCCACCGCGAGCAGGGCGTCCGAGCGCATCTGGTACGCCTCGTCGACGATCGCGTGCCGCCACGGCGCCTCGGTCCGGACCCACTGCCACTTGGCGGAGGTGGAGATCACCACGTCCTGCTCGGCCAGGTCGGCGACCTTGTCGGAGGGCGTGACATTGGCATGCCTCAACACCTCCGGGCCGGGCCTGGAGTCCGCCGCGTGCAGCCGGCCGATCGTCAGGTCCGGCGCCTTCTCGGCCAACCGGCCGACCAGGTCGTCCACCTGGCCGTTGGTCTGGGCGACGATCATCAGCCGCTCCCCGGCCGCCACCAGCTCGCGGGCGGCCCGCACGACCAGCGTGGACTTCCCGGCTCCGGGCGGCGAGTCCACCACCACGCCGCGCGGGGCGCCGACCGTCGGGTGGACGGTCGCCGCCAGGATCCGGGCCACGGCGGCGTCGGCGGCGACGCCCGGGGCGGGGACCGGGTTCGCGGCCTGGGCGTCAGCCGGGTTCGCGGCCTGGTCGGGGGCCGGCACGGCCATCACTCCCACTCCTCGGAGACGGACAGGGCGGTTGCGGGTGCGGCTGCGGGTGTGCCGCCGGGCGGGCCGCCGTGGGTCCACGGCGTGTCGTCCGGCTCGGGCAGCGGCGCGGACTGGCGGACCGTCAACTCGAACAGGGTGAAGGTGACCGGCTCGCCCGGCTCGGGCAGGCTGCCCGGTTCGGGCTCCTTCTTGCGGCCCATGCCGGACAGCACCCGCAGGGTGATGGTGCCCTCGGTGGGCTCGACCGCGACGATCTCGGCCTTCTGCGCGGACGGCCCGTGCACCCGGTGCACCTCTCGCCCGGGGTCGGCGTGCGGGCGGTCGGCGGTGCGCAGGGTGACCAGCGGGCGGGGCTTGGGGGAGCGCCCGGTGGTGTCCCAGTCCGGCACCACCTCCGTCACCACCCCGCTGAACGCCTCACCGGCGAGCCGGTGCTCGGCCATCGCCAGCGGGTCGTCCAGCGCCTCCTGGACGTCGAGCCGCGCCTGCTCGCGCTCGCGCTGGGCGAGTTTGCGGGCGGCGGTGACGGCGTCGTCCTGCCGGGGCTGCGGGGGCTCGCCGGCCGCCAGGCGGTCCCGGTGGCCGGTGTAGGACCAGCGGTCGCCGGTCCAGCGCTCCTCCAGGTGGCCGGCCGGCGGCAGGGTGCGCAGCAGGTCCAGGCCCCGCCAGACGTCCCGCCAGGTGGGCAGCAGGACGGCGGTCAGCACCTCCCGCAGCTGGTCGACGGCCGAGCGGACGGCCGCCCGGGCACGCTCCGCGCCCGCCTCGTCCTGCTGCTCCCCGCTGTGCTGCAGGGCGCTGACGGCCGCGTCGTAGTGGGCGATCGCCGGGGCGAGCACGAACTCGTCGAAGCGCGGGTCGGTGCTCGGGCCGGCCGGCGGGTGCAGCAGCTGGCCCTGCTCGTCCCGGCCGGACTCGGCCAGCTCGGCCGCCTGCGCGCCGGTCAGACCCGGCGGCGGGTCGTGCCAGGCCAGCCGGGCGGCCAGGTGCTGGTCCTCCAGGTGGCTCTGGCCGGTGGCCCAGTGCCGGGCGAGCAGGCCGGTCATCGGCAGCAGCAGACTGGAGCCGGGCACCTGGGCACGGTCGGTGAGGTGGGTCAGCCAGCGGCCGAGCAGCGGCACCCGCAGCGGCGCCGGGTACGGGCCCGGATCGGCGTCCTCGGCGGTGCGGCGGAACCGGGTGGAGCGGCCGATCAGCGCGAGGTGGTGCACGCCCGCGCCGTTGGGGACGATCAGCTGCGGGGCGTCGCTGCACAGCTCGCGGAACACCTGGGTCTTCTCGCCGGTCTCCGGGTCCTTCTCGGAGCCCTCGATCTGCTCGACGTCGTCGGCGAAGGACTCCAGGTACGGGAGCAGGTCGGCGGCCAGCTTGGCGAGGAAGTCGAACCGCAGGGTGCGGTTGAGCGGCTGCGGGACGAAGTGCAGCCGGGGCGCGGCCCGGTCGGTGCCCAGCATCACGGCCAGCGGCGCCCCGGACTCACCGGCGGCGGTCAACGGGATCAGCACCATCGGGCGCTCCGACAGGTGCCGGTGCCGGACGGTGGCCAGCGGCTCGGCCCGTCCGCTGCGGACGGCCTCCAGCCGGGCGAGGGTGGTGAGGAGGCTCATGCCGGGCCACCGAGCGCTTCCGCGCGCAGGGCGGCCGCGTAGGCGAGGCGCTCGGCGGCGTCGTACTCGGTTGCGTCGTGCTGGGCCGCGTCGTACTCCTCTGCGGTGTCGTCGCCGGCCGTAGCACCGCTGCCCGCGCCGGAGGCGGCGGCGAGCGCCTCGCTGACCGTACGGATGCTGCCCAGCTCGCCGCGCACACCCGGGCCGAGCTGCTCGACCCGGTCGTCGCAGCGGGCCCGGGCGCGGCAGTGGAATCCGAGTTCGCAGGTGGAGAGGCAGTCCGGGCTGTACGCGGCGGGGACGGCCTCCACGGCGGCGGTCAGCTGCTCGGCGCTGCGGGCCGGGGCGCCGTCCTCGGCGACGGTCAGGTCGAAGTCGGCGCCCGGCGGCAGGGTGTCCAGCAGCCGCTCGATGCCGGTCATCCGGCTCAGCTGGCGGCGGGTGACGGCCAGCTCGCGGCGGACGTCGACGGCGACGGCCGTCGGCCGGTTGCCGAAGTCCTTCGGGCAGACCAGCAGCACGGTGGTGCGGGGGCTCCCGGGCAGCCGCTGCTCGGTGTACGGGTCGTCGGCCGGCGCCTGCCCGGCGGCCGCGGCGGCGGCTCGCTGGAGCGCCAGCACGTACACCGCGGCCTGGCGGGCGGCGGCGCCGACCTTCGCCGGGTCGGCGCCGCCGTCGAGCACCGGGAAGGACTTGATCTCGACCACCGTGCAGCGCCCGCCGTGCACCACCAGGGCGTCCGGCTCCAGGTAGGCGGTGCCGCCCGCCACCTCCAGGCGCAGCAGCGGGTGGTCCAGCAGCGTCCAGGCCTCCGGCTCGGCGGCGGCCGCGGCCAGCGCATCGGCCGTCCGGTCGGCGCGGACGGCCGGGCCGGAGCGGCGCAGCAGGTCCGGCACCAGCAGCGGGGCGCGGTCGTCGACCGGGAGGCCGAGGTGCGCGCGCAGCGGCTCCAGCAGCGCCGAGTAGTCGTCCGCCTTCAGCCGGGACTCGAAGATCACGCCTCGGGCGATCGCGAAGGGGGACTGGCCGAAGGGCGCGGGTCGGCCGAGCCGGGCGGCCAGCGCCGACTTGTCCACCCCGGCCGCGTCCAGCACCGCACGGCGGTGACAGCCCGGGTTCGCGGCGAGCGCGGCGAGGGCGCGGGCGTTCAGACTGCGCTGCGGGGCCGGTCCGCGCAGCTCGGCGAGCCGCTGGGCGAGCGGCTCAGCGGGCCCGCTGAGCGGGACGTTCGTCGAGACGTTCATGGTGCGGCCCAGTGTCGCATCCGGGTCCGACAACGCGGTGCGCACCGGCCCGTTCCGGCCGGAACGGTGACCGGTCGGGACGGCCGGGGCGGTCGGCGGATGCCCGGGATGGTCGGGACGGCCGGGGCGGTCGGCGGACGCCGGTTCGCCGGGTGCCGCTAGCGAAGCTCCGCAGCCGCCGCGCGGAGTTCGTCGAACGCGGCTCGGGTGAGGGTCACCAGCTCACCCGGGGCCTCGTCGCGGCTGGGGTCGACCCACCGGGTGTATCCGAGCTTGAACGCGAGGACGCCGAGTCCGGCGGCCACCTGCGCGGTGGATTCCGGGACGCCCCGTCTCCGCAACGCGTCGACCATCGCCGCGGCCATGCCGATGCTCTTCAGCGCATCGCGCCGCTGCAGTTCCTCGTTCGCCTCGATCGCCGCGTGGAGCAGCGGGCTGAGCTCGCGGTTGAACGACGTCATCTCGCCCGACGCGCGCTCCAGGCCGGCTGCGACGGCCGCCAGCGGTGTCGCGTCCACGGGGGCGGTTTCGATGCCTTCGGCCAGCAGGCGGCTGAGCGTCGTCTGTCCCGCGGTGAGGATCTCCCGCTTGTCGGAGAAGTGGCGGAAGAAGGTGCTCCGGGTGAGCCCCGCCCGCTCGGCGATCTGAGTGACCGTCGTGTCGTCGTAGCCCTGCTCGGCGAACAGGCTGAGTGCGGCCACGACCAGGCGCTGCCTGGCATCCGGTTTCCATCTCGGCATACGACCATGGTAGGCGACGCGACATCCGTCCCATCGCGGTGTACCGTGATGGGACACCAGTCGCATCACTCCTTGGAGCTCGCCATGCGCGTCTTCATCACCGGCGGAACGGGCCTGATCGGCTCCGCCGTCGTCGCCGAATTGCTCGCCGCAGGCCATTCCGTCACCGCCCTCGCTCGTTCCGACGCCTCTGCGGCACGCGCCGAGGCCGCGGGCGCCGGCGTGCTCCGCGGCGGTCTCACCGACCTCGACGTACTGCGAACCGGCGCGGAACAGGCCGACGGCGTCATCCACCTCGCCTTCAGCAACGACTTCAGCTCGCCCGAGGCGCTCGCGCGCGGAGTCGCCGAAGAGGGCGCTGCGCTCGCGGCGCTCGGCGACGCCCTCGTCGGCACGGATCGGCCGCTCGTCACCGTGTCCGGCACCCCCCACGTGCCGGGGCGCGCATCGACCGAGGAAGACCCGCTGCCCGCCCAGGGGCCCGTCGGCGGACGCAGCACGTCGGTCAACCGCGCACTCGCGCTCGCCTCGCAGGGTGTGCGCAGCTCGGCGGTACGGCTCCCGCGCACCGTCCACAACCAGGGCCAGGGCGGCTTCGCCGGGCTGCTCGCCGACATCGCCCGCCGCACCGGCGTCGCCGGCTACCCCGGGGACGGCGCACAGCGCTGGCCCGCCGTCCACGCGCTCGACGCCGCCCTCCTCTTCCGCCTCGCGCTGGAGAAGGCTCCGGCCGGAACGTCGTGGCACGCCGTCGCCGACGAGGGTGATGCCGTCCGCGACATCGCCGCGGTCATCGGGCGGCGGCTCGGCCTCCCGGCCACGTCGGTTCCGCAGGAGGGTTTCGGCCCCCTGGGCCCGATCTTCGCGACCGACCAGCCCGCGTCCAGCACTCACACCCGCCGCGCGCTCGGCTGGGAGCCGACGCGGCCGAGCCTGCTCGACGACCTGGAGAACATCGAAGCCTGAGCGGTCGGCCGGACAGATCGGCGCCCGCAGCGGCACCCGCCCGGGTCACGGGCACCCGCCCGAGGCTCCGGACGGGCCGAGGCCCCGGGTGACGACCGGCTCGACCGGACGCGGCACCGCCGGTCACCGGGGTCGCCCTCGTGGCCGCCGCCCGGGTGGGGGATCATGGAGCCCGGTGCTCAAGGGTGAGACCGACCGTTGACCGCCCCGTTGCGAGGAGTCCTCCCATGCCCGCCCGAATCGTCCTGGTCCGCCACGGTGAGACCGAGTGGTCGGCCACCGGCCGCCACACCGGCCGCACCGACATCCCGCTGACCGAGGCGGGCCGCGCGATGGCCCGGGCGCTCGGCGCCCGACTCGCCAAGGCGCCCTGGAACGGGCTGCCGGACGCGCTCGTCTACACCAGCCCGCTCGGCCGGGCCGAGGAGACCTGCGCACTGGCCGGTTTCGGCGACCGCGCAGTGGCCCGCCCCGAGCTGTTGGAGTGGGACTACGGCCAGTACGAGGGCCGCACCGGCGCGGACATCCGGGCCACCGACCACCCCGGCTGGCTGATCTGGCGCGACGGCGTGCCCGGCGGCGAGAAGCTCTCCGAGGTGGCCGCCCGGGTGGACTCCTTCCTCGCCGGCCTCAACGACGAGCACGGCGTCCCGCAGTCGGACACCACCGTGATGCACTGCGCCGACCAGGACGTCGTCCTGTTCGCGCACGGCCACCTGCTGCGCATCCTGACCGCCCGCTGGCTGGGCCTGCCGCCCGAGTTCGCCCAGCGGTTCAAGCTCGGAACGGCGGCGCTGTGCGTGCTGTCCTGGGAGTACGGCGCCCCGGCGGTCGAGGTGTGGAACGACCTGTCCCACCTGGAAGGGCTCGGGCTCAACCCGGGCCACTGAGTGCACCGAGTCCACCGAGTCCACTGGGCCGGCCGGGCCGGCTGAGGCCTTGGGGACCGTCAGACCGACCGCTCAGGCCGCCGCGGCCCGGTCGTAGCCGGCCAGGAAGCGGCGGACCTCGGGGACCGCGGCGTGCGGGCGCAACCGTCCCGCCGTGTCCGCCAGCATGCTGCGGATCCGGGCCGAGCGGACCTCGCCGAACAGCGCGACGGCGGCCGAGCCGTGGTGCGCCGCACCCGCCAAGTCCCCCCGGCCGAGCCGGTCGTGGGCCAGCTCGGCGGTGTACAGCACCCGGTTGCGGACGAAGTGCGGCTCCTGAAGCGCTATGGCCAGCGCGGCCTGCTCACTGGCACGGTCCCAGTCGCCGAGCGCGGACCAGCACTGCGACTGGAGGCCGGCGATCTCCGCCTCGCCGAAGAAGGACATCCACTCCGGGTCGGCCTCGCAGGGCCCCCGGTCGAACAACGTGTACGCCCGGCTGAGCGCGCGTTCGCAGGCGGAGCGGTCCCGCAGCAGGGCCCAGGCGCCGGCCTCGCGCATCGCCAGCAGGGCGAGCAGCCGGTCGGAGTCCAGGTACCGCGCGGCGGACTGCCCGGCCTGCGCGGCACGCAGTGCCTCGCGCGGGCGCCCGGCGTCCCGGGCGAGGAAGGCACTGTTGCAGAAGACGTGCGCCTCCAGGGCGGAGTCCCCGGCCATCCGGGCGGTGGCGAGCGCCTCCGCGTAGAACGAGCGGGCGTCCGCGAGCCGGTTCGAGTCGTGTGCCAACCAGCCCACCGAGATGGCCAGTTCACCGGCCCCCGCCTGGAGCCTGCGCTCCGTCTCGGCGCTGTACTCGCCCTCGTTGAGCAGGACGTAGGCGGTCCGCAGCGACTGCCCGGCCAGGTCGTACAGGGCGTCGGCGCCGTGGGCGTCGTCGGCCAGTCTGATGTCCCGGATGGCCCGTTCGACACCGAGCACTTCGGCGGCGCCGACCTTGCGGGGCGGTGGCACCGGCCCGGGGCGGCCGGGCACCACCGGATCCAGCCCGAGCAGCCTGGGCGCGGTGACCTCCGCACCGGGGAGGGCACCTGCGACGGCGCCCCGGCTGCCGGCCGGGCGGAAACCGGTGCCGGTCACGGGACCGGCCGCGGCCGGTCGGTCGATGCCGATCACGGTGGCCAGCGCGGCCGAGCCGCCGGCCAGGAACGTACGGCGACGCACGTCGTCGTTCTCCTCGTCGAGATAGGGCGGTCCGTCGGGCCCCCTGGGCACCGCGCCGGCCCTCGGCCACGGGGGACCGTCCGGAGCGGCTGGATCCGTGTACGGCGAGGCAGCGTAAGGGAGTTGGGTGGAGAGCGGTGAGCGCGGGGCGGGCAGGGACGGGAACGGTGGATGGAGCACGGACTGGAGCGGGGGCGCCTCGGCGGCCCCGGCCGCCCCACCGCCGTCCGCTGAGCGGCGGCGGACGGCGGTGCGGGGGGCGAAGCCGAGGTCGGTGAGCGTGCGGTCCGGCCACATGTGCCGGAAGACCCGCTCGTAGGCGTAGTTCGGGCAGCGGATCTCACCGGACTCGACCCGCCCGATGTAGCGGGCGTCGCAGGACACGTGCTCGCCGATCTCGCGGGCTGCCCGACGCACGGCCATGGCGAACTCGCCGGGTGAGCGGTCGCCGCGCAGTGCGCGCATCACGGTGTTGGGGGACGGTCGGTTCGGCTCGGCCGGTGGGGTGGCTGCCATGGCGCCGAGAGTACTCGGAGTTACCGAGCGGCCACAGGCGGTTTGTGGGACATAAGCCCTCAATACCCTGCAAAACGGGCGTGGTTGCGGGATATCTGCCATGAAATGCCATGCCTTGCTGTAAGGCGCCCCGTGGCCTCCAGTGCCATCGCCGCGTTGTCCTGATACGTGGAAGCCCAGGCCGCCCCCCGGCCCGTCCCCGCCCCGGCGTCCCACCACCGGCGGCCGCGCTTCCGACCCCGACGAGGTACAGGAGGGCCCGTGATGGCCACCGGACTGCCGCAGTACCGACCCGTCCCCGGGGGCGTGCTCGCCGGCGCCGCCCCCGCGCTGCTCCCCGACCCCGCCGACGACCGCTTCCCGGGCCGGAGCCAGGTCGGCGGCGGCTGCGGCCCCTGGGGCGGCCGCCGCAGGGACGGCGCCGCCCCCGAGGAGGCCGCGCTGGTCACCACCTGCGACACCGTGACGGTCGCCCTCCGGCACGGGCTGGAGGCGGTCGACATCCTGCGGCTCCGCCGCGCCTGCGGAGCCGTCCTACAGAGCCGCGACGGCAGCGCCGTCTCCTTCCTCGTCCCGGCCGGCACCTGGGAGACATGGCACCTGCCCGGCAGCTCCTGTACGGCCGGCGCGCTGGTGCCCGCCCCCACCGACCCCTGCTGGGTGATCCCGCCCACGGGCGCCGGCCGCGCCGTCCGTCCCACCGACGCCTGGGTGCTCCGCTCCGCCCTCTGCGAGGCCGCCTGCACGCTCACCGCGGGCGGTCTCGGCCCGTTCTGACGGGCGTGCCGCGAGGATCCCGCCGGGCCCGTACCTCCCCGGCCGGACCCCTGCGGCACGCCCCTGACCTGTGGGCGAGCCCGCGGGGCGGCGATAATGGCCGTCATGGGACGAAGCAGCAGGGCCGCGCGCGACCCGGAACCGGCGGCCACCACCGGGCCGGGCGGCCGCACCCACGCCCAGGGCCCGCTCTCCCGTCCGGTCGGCTCCGGCTCGGCCGAGCTGCGCCCCGACCGCGACCGTTCCGCCGCCTGGACGCTGCTCATCGACGGCGCCCCGCAGTCCATGGTCGACCTCGCCGACCCGACCCACCTCGGCTTCGAGTACCAGCGCAGGCTCGGCCACCTGATCGACCTCGCCGCCCCGCCCGGCCGCCCGCTGACCGTCCTGCACCTGGGCGGCGGCGCGCTCACCCTGGCCCGTTACGTGGCCGCCACCCGGCCGCGCTCGCGCCAACAGGTCGCCGAGATCGACACCGCTCTCACCGAACTCGTCCGCGCCGAACTCCCCCTGGAGCGCGGCTGGCAGATCAAGGTGCGCGGCGCCGACGCCCGCAGCGTGCTGGAACGCACCCCCGAGGCCGGCGTCGACCTGGTCATCACCGACGTCTTCTCCGGCGCCCGCACCCCGGCGCACTGCACCACCGTCGAGTTCACCACCCTGGCGGCCCGCGCCCTCGCTCCCGGCGGCTGGTACACCGCCAACATCGCCGACGGGGCCGCCCTGGCCTTCGCCCGCTCCCAGGTCGCCACCCTCGCCGCGGTCTTCCCCGAACTCTGCCTGGTCGCCGACCCCGCCGTGCTGCGCGGCAAGCGCTTCGGCAACCTGATCCTCGCCGCGGCCCACGCCCCGCTCCCCGTCGCGGACCTCACCCGTCGCGTCGCCTCCGACTCCTCCCACGGGCGGGTCGAACACGGGCGCGCGCTCAGTGACTTCACCGCCGGTGCCGTTCCGGCCACGGACGCCACCGCCGCGCCGTCCCCGGCCCCACCGCCGGGCGTCTTCCGCTGAGGGCGGCTGACGGCCGTTGCGCCGCTGAGGGCCGCTGCGCCGCTGACGGTGGCTGACGGCCTCGGGCCGGCTCCCGGGCCCGCCTCGGGACCGCGGACCGTTGGCGGCCGACCGAGTCGCGCCGGACCTCGGCCCTGCCGCCCGGCTGCAGACCCGAGGGCGCTCGTTGCACAGCCGACCCGCCCGTCCGGCTGAGGCCGAACCGCTCACCGGCCTCCCGGCCGCCGCCCCGCCGCCGGCGCCGCCCCCGGCACGCCGAGCCGTCTCGCCCGGTGATGGGTGCGACGTGCATCGGCCCGGCGGGTGCACGCCGCCCGGCTCGATCCTCGGGTGCGAACTCCGCCTGCTGCACCTGGTCCTGAGGACGTCCGGGCCGTGGGCTGCTCAGTCGTTCAGTGCCCGCGCGGCAGTCCGCGGTGCTTGAACATGGCGGCGCCGGTGAGCAGCAGCCCGGCGGCGATGGGGGCGAGCACCGCGGTGGCCGTCGCGGAGCCGTCGCCGACGGCCGTGGCGGTCGCCGTGTCGGCGAGGGCGAGCGCCTCGGGCGCCCCGCCGTCAGCCGGGGTGACCGGTTCGGTGGAGGAGGCGGTGGAGGTTGAAGCGCCTGCCGCGTCGGCGGGTTCCACCGCGTCCTGCTCCTCGCGGACCGCCGCCTCCTGGACCGGCGGAGCGCCCGCCGTCCCGGACCGGGGCTGGGGCACGGCCCGCCGGTCGTGCGGCTGCGCGGCGGTGGGCGGTTCGGCGGGCTCGCCCGCACGGGAGGCTCGGTTCTCGGCCGGTCGGTCCTGGGCGGGGGCGCTGCCGAGCAGCCCGGAGGCGAGCGCGAAGGCGTCGGGCACGGCGGCGCGCTGTCCGGGCAGGGGGAGCCCGCCGGCCCGGATGCGCTGCTGGAGGACGCCGCCGATCCCGTCGGCGGCTCCGTCGACCGGTGCCACGCCGGTCAGTTCCCCGACGAGCCCGGGGGAGCCGGGCGCCGGAGCCTGCGCCGGTGCCGGGGGCCGGGCGGCTGACCGGCCGTCGGGCACCGGGCCGCCGTGCAGGGCGCGGCGGACGGCGGGCGGGGTCTGTCCGCGTGGCGGTTCCGTCGGGGCCGCGTACGCGCCCGGCGTTCCCACGCCCCAGAGTTGTGCGAGCAGGGCCCCTCCGGCGGCGAGGGTGCGCGGGCGGGGCAGCCACCGGGAGATCGCCCGCCGCGCTTCGGCGGTGCCGCGGGGGGCGGGGTCCAGGGGCTTCGTCGCGTGATTGGCTCGCATGTGAGTTGAGAACGAGCGGGAGGGCGCCGAAGTCACGCCCGCCGTCACGGACAGTCATCGCGCGGGTGGCCCCGGGCCGGTCCGCCCGGGGCCTCCACCGACCGCGTGGTGGTCAGGAGTTGGGACGCAGGGTCCAGGTGACCGTCATCACACCGGTGACGGCGCCGTCGGCGCGGGTGATCTCGACAGTGACCGGGAACTCGGGGCGGCCGCCGGCGTCCAGCTCGGCGACGACCTCGGCGGCCGGACGGCCGAGCACGGCGGTGGCGGTGACCTCGCCCATGGCCAGCTTCTTGTAGGCGATCTCGGCGTTCACGGCGAGCGGAACGGCCCGGGACAGCTGGTCCCCGAAGGCGGCGAGCACGATGCAGCCGCTGGCGGACTCGGCGAGCGTGAACATCGCGCCGGCGTGCGGGCCGCCGACGTGGTTGTGGTAAGCGGGCTGGTCGGGCAGCCGGAGCACGGCGCGCTCCGGGGTGGTCTCCAGGTACTCGAGCTTCAGGGTGTGCGCCATCGGCACGGTGGCGTCGAGCATCTGGCCGATCGAAGGAGTGGTCATGGCGACGATGTTACTAGCCGGTAGCTTCTTGCGGCAGGGGGCGGCCGGAAATCCCGGACCACCGCGCACAACTGAGGCAATGCGAAAACGCCCGAGGGGCCGACCTCTTGAAGAGATCGGCCCCTCGGGCTCTGGGGTGAGTGACGGGACTCGAACCCGCGGCCACCTGGACCACAACCAGGTGCTCTACCAACTGAGCTACACCCACCATCTGTCCGGTCCGTTCCCGCTCTCGCGTTCCCGTTCCGACAGGAAGAACTCTACAGGATCCGAGAGGGTGCTCGCGCCAGGGTTTCGCTCCGGCGGACGCGGGCACCCCCTTCAACCCTCCAGGACCCTCCAGGACCCTCCAGGACCCTCCAGGGCCCTCCGGACGACCCGACCGCAGCGGTCGCCCCAGTCCCGCCGACCCGACCGTTGGGCAGTCGACCGGGCCAGCGGGTCGGCCTCGCCGCATGAGCGCGGCCGGCCGCGGCAGCCGGGTCAGCCGGCCGGGGCCTGGTACTTCTCGGCGATGCCGCGCGCGGTGTCGGCGTCCGGACCGGGCTGCGGCACGAACACCGCCTCGCGGTAGTAGCGCAGTTCGTCGATGCTCTCGCGGATGTCGGCGAGCGCGCGGTGGTTCCCGCCCTTGCGCGGGCTGTTGTAGTACGCCTTCGGGTACCAGCGGCGGGCGAGCTCCTTGATCGAGGAGACGTCCACGATCCGGTAGTGCAGGTGCTTCTCCAGGGCCGGCATGTCCCGGGCCAGGAAGCCGCGGTCGGTGGCCACCGAGTTGCCGCACAGCGGCGTCCTCCCGGCCTCCGGCACGTGCTCGCGCACGTACGCGAGGACGCGCTCCTCGGCCTCGGCCAGGGTCACGCCCTGCTCCAGCTCCTCCAGCAGACCCGAGGAGGTGTGCATCTCGCGCACCACCTCGGGCATGTTCGCCAGCGCCTCCGCCGGCGGGCGGATGATGACGTCCACACCCTCGCCGAGGATGTTCAGCTCGGAGTCCGTCACCAGCACCGCGACCTCGACCAGGGCGTCCCGGTCGAGGTCGAGGCCCGTCATTTCACAGTCGATCCATACCAAACGGTCATTCACGCAACTCACCCTACGGCGCGATCACGCGCCGCGGGCACCGGTGGAGCCGAGCGGGGCGCCGGAGCGAGGCCCTCGGCCTGGTGCTCCTCCGCCTCGCCGTGCGGGCCGCGGCCGTCCGGGTGCTCGCCCTCCCGGGCGCTGCGGCCCGCATGACCGTCCCGCCCGGGACGCCCCTCGCGGGGTGTCCGGCCGCCGTCCGCCGCCGCGGTCCGGCCGCCCTGGGGACGCACTTGCGGCGCCCGGGCCGGCCGGCCCCGGAGCTCGCCCGCCCCGGCCGCCGGCTGCCCGGCGGGGGTGGTCGGCACCCGGCCGCCCGGCGCAGCGTGTGGTCGCCCGGCCCCACCCGGTTCGTCCCCGGGCCGCTCCACCGCAGTGCGGTGGCCCTGGCCCTGACCGCGCGCCCCCGGCTGCGAGTGGCCGTCCTCGGCCGCCGCGTGCTCGGCGGTCCGCGGCGGACGCCCCGCTCCCGGCCCCACCTGCGGCGGCACCAGCGGCGGCCGCACCGGACCGCGCGCCGCACCCTGCTGCCCGGGGTGCGGCTGCTGCGAGGCCTGCTGGTGCGGATACGGCTGCCCCGTGCGGGCGTGGAAGCCCTGGGCGACCGGCGTCCCGGCCTGCCCCGGCCCGTACGGACCGGCCTGGCCGTGCGGCGCCGGCTGCCCGGGTCCGACCGGCTGGCCCTGCTGACCCGCCTGGCCACCCGGCGCCTGCGCCCCGCCCCCGGCCGGGAACGGGTGAGCCGGCTGCGCGGCGTGCGCCGCCGCGCCGAACGGCGCTCCACCCGCCGAGGCGGCCGTGGCGCCAGCGGACGCCGGGTGCGGCAGCGCGCCGGGCAGCCGCAGGTCGCCGCCGTGCGTCCCGGCCGGGCCGGGCGGCTGCTGTCCGGGCCGACGGGCCCGGTAACTGGTCCGGTACGCGGCCGGGGAGACCCCGAGCTGACGGCGGAAGTGCCCGCGCAGCGCCACCGGCGAGCGGAAGCCGCACCGGCGCGCGACGTCGTCCACCGACAGCTCCGAGGTCTCCAGCAGCCGCTGCGCCTGCAGCACCCGCTGGGTGATCAGCCACTGCAGCGGCGCACTGCCGGTGAGCGTGCGGAACCGTCGGTCGAAGGTACGGCGGCTCATGTAGGCGCGGGCGGCCAGCACCTCGACGTCGAACTGCTGGTTCAGGTTCTCCAGGGCCCAGGTGACCACCTCGGCCAACGGGTCGTTACCGATCTCCTCAGGTAAAGACTGGTCGATGTACTGGGCCTGTCCTCCGCCGCCGCGGCGGCTCGGCACCACCAGTCGGCGGGCCAGCGCGTTGGCCGCCTCGGCGCCGTGGTCGCTGCGGACCACGTGCAGGCACAGGTCGATCCCGGCGGCGGTGCCGGCCGAGGTGAGCACGTCGCCGTCGTCCACGAAGAGCTCGCGGGGGTCGACGTGCACCCGGGGGTAGCGCTTGGCCAGGGTCGGCGCGTACATCCAGTGGGTCGTTGCCGGACGCCCGTCCAACAGGCCGGCGGCGGCGAGCACGAAGGCGCCGGTGCAGAGCCCGATGATCCGGGCGCCCTCGTGGTGGGCCTTGCGCAGGGCGGTGATCGCCTCGACCGGTGGAGGCTGGGAGATCGAGCGCCAGGCCGGGACGACGATGGTGCCCGCCCGCGCCAGGGCCTCCAGGCCGTAGGGCGCGGAGAGGGTCAGGCCGCCGGTGGTGGCCAGCGGGCCCTCCTCCCCGGCACAGACCAGCAGCCGGTAGCGGGGGACCCCGGCGTCCTGGCGGTCCACGCCGAAGACGGACAGCGGGATGGAGCTCTCGAAGATCGGGGCGCCGCCGAAGATCAGCACCGCGACGGTCTCCCGGCGCCGCCGGCCGGACAGCTTGCGCGGGGCACCGGACGGCGAGGGGCTCGTCGGGGCGCCGTTGGCGCCGGGCCCGCCGCCGTGGCCCAGCTGGCCCTGGCCCGGTTGGCCCGCGCCCAACTGGCCGTGGCCCGGGGCGGTGCCCAGCGAGAGGCCGCCGAGCGAGCCGCCGGTGCCGTTCACTCCCGGGGCCGCGCCGACGCCGGGGTAGGGCGGGTGGCCGTTGTAGCCGGAGTACTCACCGGTGAAGGCGGGGGCTGCGGCGCCGTACGGCTGGGCCGGGTTGACGGGGCCTCGGCTGCCGGGCTGACCGGCGTAGTTCGGGTGGCCGCCCGGGGTGGGGTGGCCGCCTTGGTTCGGATGGCCTTGGTTCGGATGGCCGCCCTGGTTCGGGAACCCGCCCTGGGGCGGTTGCGTCCCGTACGGTGCGGGCCTGCCGTGCCCCGGACCGCCGGGCCCCGGCGCGCCGTAAGCCGGAGCGCCGTGCTCGGCCGGGGTGGGACCGGTGGCGGCCGCGGACGGCACCGGGGGATAGGAGGAGTGCGGGGCGGAGCCCGAGGTGCTCGGGGTGCCGGAGGTGCGGGTGGTGGCGGCGGTCGCGGAGCTGCCGGAGGTGCCGGTGCTTCTCGCGGGCCGACCCGCGGTGCCGGCCGGCGCCTGGCCGCTGTCAGGACCCGCGTCGCTCCTGCTCACCCTGCTCAAGGCGCTCAAGCCCCCTCGGTGGTGTGGTGTGGGTGGTGCGGCACTGCTGGCCAAGATCGAAATCTATCGGGTCGACCATTGCCGTTGTGACAAGTTCACCATCCGACGCTATGTCGACATGGCAATTTGGCGTGATGCATTCGATCACGAAGCGTGGCACCCGTCGACCCTTCTGGGAAGAGGGCCGGTGCCACGGTGGCTGGTTGTCGCGGGACGGTTCCTGGGGCGTTCGGCTTCCGGGCGCCCGGGAGTCGGGTCTGGGCTGCGGGTTTGCCCAAGGGGGAGAGCACGCGGCGAAATTGACTGAAAATCGGCGGTGCACGTGAGGGCGCACGGGCGCAGGTCGTGCGCCTCCCAGGCTTCATCCGGCCAGCGTCGGGGCGGCTGAGCAGGGGCGCGGGGAGGCGGGCTACGGTCCTGCCGTGAACAGCAACAGCCGGCTCGAACTGGCCAACGACAACGCCGCCGCCTTCTGGCTCGCCCAAGCCCATGCGCACGGCTGGCAGTCCCGGGTCCAGCCGGGGCTGACGGCGGTCCGCTGCGCGCGCACCCCGGACGACGCCCACCGCTTCGTGGTCACCCGCGCCCCGGGCGAACCGGGCACGCTGGAAAATGAGTTGGCGGAGATCCTGGAGGACTGGGAGACCATCCGCTTCACCCTGGAGGACCCGTACGACAGGCTCGACCTGTCCCGCTTCGGGGCCACCCGGATGCCGGTCATGCCGGTGATGGCCCGGGAGCCGGGCCCGGTCGAGGGCGGTACCACTGAGCTCCCCGCCGACTTCGGAGCGCGCGACGGCGGTGTCCTGACGGTCGATGAGGCGACGGACGGCGACGGCTTCGCCCAGGTCGAGCGGACCATCGTGGAGGGATTCCCGCTGCCCGCCCGGCAGCCCTGGACCCGCAACGAAGCGCTCCCCGAGCAGCTGCTGGGCCGACCCGACTGCCGGGCCTGGCTGGGCCGGGTCGACGGCGCCCCGGCGGCCGCCTGTCTCACCTACGACGACGGCCGGGCCACCGGGGTGTACTGGGTCGCCACCCTGCCCGACCAGCGCGGCCGGGGAGCCGCCCGCGCCCTGCTGCGGACCGCCCTGGCCCATGCCCACCCGGACCGCCCGGCCACCCTGGTCGCCACCTCGCTCGGCGAACCGCTCTACCGCACCCTCGGGTTCGCCGAACAGGCCCGCACCCGCTGGTGGACCCGCACCTCGGCGGGCGGCTGACCAGCCGTTTCCGGTGGGCCGGACGCAGGGCGCGGACACAGGGCGCCCGGCCAGAGGGGCATGGGGTGACGAGCGTCCGGGTGCCGGGTGGGGCGGCGGCGCATGCGGCGACGGCGGGTGTCCGGTTCTGGGCGGGGCCCCCGGCGCGCCCGGAGCCGGCTCCGGGCTACCGGGTGGCCGCCGTGGTCGTGGTCGTGATCGGCGTCGCCAGATGCGGCGCGGCAAACGCGGCATGGGCGGGTTCGCCGCCATCCGCCTTGGTGCGTACGGGGGTTGGGCGCGCCAGTGCGATCACCCGGCCGTCGCCCGCCCCCGGCTGCACCCCGGGGACCGCCCCGGGACCGCCCCCGGTATCGGCCCTCAGCCCCGGTTCCATGGGCACCCCAGCGCCCTGGCGGCCGTCGGCGATCACGGCAAACTCGCCTGATCGGTTTCGGACATCGGGCCCCGTCCCCGAGGCCGGGGCACCGACCGTCCCGGCGCTCACGGGAACGGGTGCACTCGGGCCCTCCGGGGCGGTACCCGGCGGGCGTGCGCCGGGCCGTGCGCCGAGCGGCGCCGTCGCGCGGACCGGCCCCCAGGCGGCCGCCCCGGCCGCCTGCCGACGCACCGGCCCATTCGCCCGGACGCCCAGCCGGACGCCGGCCCGGACAACCGACCGGGCCGAGGGCGCGTTGCGGGCGGCCAGCACCAAGCCGACGGCCTCCGGCAGACCGGCCGCCTTCAGCGTCGGCCGGTACCCGCTCTCCGCCCACGGCCGACCGTGGTGCAACCAGACGCTGCGCAGCCCGGCCAGTTCGGCTCCGGCGATGTCGGCGGGCGCGTGGTCCCCGACCATCCAGGTGTGCGCCGTCCAGTCCCCGGTCGGCCGGACGCCGCACCGCTGGGCGGCTATCTCGAAGATCAGCGGGTCCGGCTTGACGCAGTCGGCCTCCTCCGAGATCACCCAGCCGTCGACCAGCGGTCCCAGTCCGGTCCGCCTGATCTTGTCCAACTGCGGTCTGGTGCCGCCGTTGGAGACGATCCCGAGCGTCCACCCCGCTGCCCGTGCGGCCCGCAGCGCCTCGACGTGGCGGGGCGGGCAGTGGATGTGCGAGTTGATGCCGCGTCGGAAGTGCGCGAGCAGGAACTCGACGGAGGCGTCCAGCCCGTAGCGGCGCCGGACGGCGGACAGTACGGTGCTGCGCGGCACGTACCCGCCGCCGTCGAGGGTGACGAACCAGTCGAGGTCGCCCGGCGGGAGGTGGTGTTCGGACAGGAAGTCCTGCGCCCAGGCCCGGAAGGCAGCGTCCCGGGGCAGCAGCGTGTTGTCGAGGTCGAACAGGAGCAGGGGCATGCCGAGCATGGTGCCAGCGCTCGCGCCTATGCACGTGGCAAATGCCAGAGCGCGTCGTGAAGCCGTACGAAGTGGCTGAAACGGGTCCGGGCCGGCACTCGACGGATGGTGTCCGGCGGGTTCGGGTGGGGCTGACGGCGCGGGCCGGGGCTCGCGGGGCGTAACGGTTCGCGACATCCGGCAACGGATCGTCGCCGATCCATGACAGTCCGGTCACGGTGTCCGGTGGGCCTGTTGCGCCTTCCGGCCCGCTCAGTCAAGCTCCAGGGAACCCTTTTCGTAGGGGCGCGATCGCCTGCGGGCAGGGCGCACTGTTTCGGCGTGCGCATCCCTCTTTCGCGGGAACAACATCGCTCCGGGGCTTCGCCGCTGGGCTGGTCCCCGTGCCCGTCGTACTCTGAAAGGAACAGGTCACATACGGTGCTGCTCGGTGTAGACCGACGTCATCCCGTGGGCGGGCCTGCCGCCCGGGCAGCGTTGTCCTCTCCTGTCGGCCCCTCTCCCTCGAAGAGCCGTGAGCCATGGCTGTGTTTGAGCCTTCTCGACCGGTCGACCCGGACGCGCCCCGCAGCACGGGGGCAGGGCCCGAGAACGACGGCGCCCGCGCGAACCTCGTCGGCGCGCTGCGCAGCCTCGCCCGCCGTGGCGCCCTCGCCCGGCGCGACCGCCCAGGAGGGCCCCGGCAGCGGCGCGGCGCGCCGCCGTCAGGCCCTGCGGAGGCCCCGGTGACGGGCCGCCCTGGTCCCGACGCCGAGCGCCCCGAGGTGGTGCCCGGCGCCCTCGGCGGCTCGACCGGTCCGTCGGCGCAGGATGCTCCCGGGCACTCCCTCGACCCGGTGTTCCAGCACGGCGTCGTGGTCGGCTTCGACGGCTCGCTGTCGAGCGAGCGAGCACTCGCCTACGCGGTCGGCATGGCCCGCCGATCGCAGTGCGGTCTGGTGATCGTCCACGTCGCCAACCGGCTGCCGGCCACGGTCTGGGCGGGCTGCGAGCCCCCCGTCTTCGTCGACCTGCCCGACCACCGGACCGAGGTCCTCGGTCTGGAACTCGCCTGCGCGGACTTCCTCGCCGGGGTGCCGTGGGTCCTGATCGAACGCGGCGGCGACATCTGCCACGAGATCGAGGAGGTCGGCCGGGAGTACGCCGCCGACGCGATCGTGGTGGGCACGACGCACGGCCTACTCGGCAAGCTCTTCGGCTCGGTCTCCGGACGACTGGCGCGGCGGGCCAACCGCCCGGTGATCGTGATCCCTTGAGGACCTCCCGGGCTCCGCGGGACCTGCGGAGCCCCTCGGGTCGGCTTGGGACTCCGCAAACGCCCCGCGGACAGCCTCGCGGCCCCTGGACGCCCCTGGACGTGGTGCTGCTCCTGCTACCCCCTGATGCCTCCTCCACCGTCGGTCGCTCCTCAACACCCGTTGTGGAGTGGTGTGTTGCCCGGTGGACTCGGCTCAGGGGGTGACCATCAGCGGATGATCGTCACGACGTGATGCCGAGCTCCCGGGCGATGAGCATGCGCTGAACCTCAGACGTGCCCTCTCCGATCTCGAGGATCTTGCAGTCGCGCCAGAAGCGGGCGACCGGGAACTCGTTCATGAAGCCGTACCCGCCGTGGATCTGGGTCGCCTCGCGGGCGTTGTCGACGGCGGCCTCGGACGAGTACAGCTTCGCGATCGCGGCCTCCTTCTTGAACGGTTCGCCGTGCAGCAGCCGGGAAGCGGCGTCCCGCCAGGCCAGGCGGGAGGTGTGGGCGCGCAGCTCCATGTCGGCAAGCTTGAACTGGATGGCCTGGTTGGCGCCGATCGGCCGGCCGAAGGCCCGGCGCTCGCCGGCGTACTTGACGGATTCGTCCACGCACCCCTGGGCCAGGCCGGTGGCCAGGGCCGCGATCGCGATGCGGCCCTCGTCGAGGATCCGCAGGAACTGGGCGTAGCCTCGGCCACGCTCGCCCAGCAGGTTGGCCGCGGGAACGCGGCAGTCGGTAAAGGACAATTCGCGGGTGTCGGACGCGCTCCACCCGACCTTCGAGTACTTCTTCGAGACCTGGAACCCCGGGGTCCCGGTGGGCACGATGATGGAGGAGATCTCCCGCACAGGCGAGCGGAATTCGCCCTCTTCACTCGAACGAGCGATCGGCTCGGTGAGCGCGGTGACGGTGACCAGTCCCGTGATGTCGGTGCCGGAGTTGGTGATGAAGCACTTCGTCCCGTTGATGATCCACTCGTCGGTGGTCTCGTCGTACCGGGCGGTCGTGCGGGTGGCGCCGGCGTCCGATCCGCCCTCCGGCTCGGTGAGGCCGAAGGCGCCGAGGAGTTCGCCGGAGGTCAGCCGGGGCAGCCACTCGCGCTTCTGCTCCTCGGTGCCGAACAGGTGGATCGGCATCGCGCCGAGCGAGACCGCGGCCTCCAGGGTGATCGCGACCGAGGAGTCGACACGGGCGAGTTCCTCCAGCACGAGGCCGAGCGCGAAGTAGTCGCCGCCCATGCCGCCGTACTCCTCCGGGAAGGGCAGGCCGAACAGGCCCATCCGCCCCATCTCCCGGACGATCTCGTAGGGGAACTCCTCCCGCTCGTAGAACTCGCCGATCTTCGGCGCCACCACGTCCTGGGCGAACTCGGCGACGGTGCGCCGCAGTTCCTCGTACTCGCTGCTGAGCCGGTGGTCGAGCATCTGATCCTCCTGGTGCCCGGCCGGGGTGGCCGCGGGCGTCAACGGGATGGCCGCCGTCCGTCTGACGGTGGGACGGTCGCACGGTGTGATTGAGGGATGAACGCGGTGCCGGGGGGCGCCGGCCGGAGCGAACGGGCGGCCGGCGCCGGGGAGTCGGGCCGGGGCCGGTCAGCCCCGGGCGGCGCCGAGCAGCGCCTGGACGGTGCGGGACGGGCTCGGGCGGCCGAGGCGCTCGGCCATCCAGCCGCTGGTCGCGACCAGCGCGCGCAGGTCGACGCCGGTCCGGATGCCGAGCCCGTGCAGCATCCACACCAGGTCCTCGGTGGCCAGGTTGCCGGTGGCGCTCTTCGCGTACGGGCAGCCGCCCAGCCCGCCCGCCGAGGCGTCCACCGTGGTGACGCCCTCGTGCAGGGCCGCCAGGGTGTTGCTGAGCGCCTGGCCGTAGGTGTCGTGGAAGTGCACGGCGAGCCGGTCGGCCGCCACGCCGGCCTGCGCGAAACCGGTCAGCAGGGCGCCGACCTGGCCGGGGGTGGCCACGCCGATGGTGTCGCCGAGGCTCAGCTCCGCGCAGCCCATCTCCAGCAGCTGCACGCCGTACCGCACCACCTGCTCGACCGGGACGGGGCCCTCCCAGGGGTCGCCGAAGCACATCGAGAGGTAGCCGCGGACCGTGACTCCGGCCTCGGCGGCCCGGATCACGACCGGGCGGAACATCGCCATGGCCTCGTCCGCCGAGCGGTTCAGGTTGCGCCGGGCGAAGGTCTCGGTGGCGCTGGCGAAGACCGCGATGTCGGTGGCGCGATGGGCGAGCGCGCGGTCGAGGCCGCGCTCGTTGGGCACCAGCACCGGCAGCCGGAGGCCGGGGTGACGCTCCGGAAGACCGGCGAGCCGGGGCATCAGCTCCTCGGCGTCGGCGAGCTGGGGTACCCATTTCGGGTGAACGAAGCTGGTGGCCTCGACGGTCCGCAGCCCGGCGGCCGCGAGCCGGGTGATGAACTCCGCCTTGACCTCGACGGGCACCAACGAGCCCTCGTTCTGCAGACCGTCGCGCGGACCGACCTCGTGGATCCGCACCTCCTCGGGCAGGCCCGGGGCGCGGACCGGGTCGGGCAGGCCCAGGTCGAGGGCGTCGGGGTCGTGGGGGACGGGCTCCTGGGCGGTCACGACCGCACCTCCGCGGGCTCGGCGGCCTCCTCGGCCGGGGTGACCACGACCAGCAGGTCCTCCATCGCGACGGTGGCGCCGGCGGCTGCCCGCAGGTCGGCCACCACGCCGTCGTGCGGGGCGGCGATCACGTGTTCCATCTTCATGGCCTCCAGCACGAGCAGGGGCTGGCCCTTGCGGACGGTCTCGCCCGCCGTGGTCTTCACGACGGTGACGGTGCCGGGCATCGGGGCGGTCAGGGCGCCGTGGTGCGCGCCGGCCCCGGCGGCGCTCTCGACGGCCGGGTCGTAGGAGTGCAGCGGCCAGGCGTCGCCCTCGATGCCGAGCCAGGTCACCGGCCCGGCCACCAGGCCCGGAGAGGTCTCGGTGGCCAGCGCGAAGGCGGTCTGCAGGCCGTCGACGGTCAGGTGCAGCCGGTCGCCCGCCAGGGTGGCGCGGGCGCGGTGGACGGGTCCGGCGCCGAGCCGGAGCTCCACCTCGCGGGTGGGGCTGGCGGGATTGTCAGTGGCGTCGGTTACGTTGCCCGCAGTGATCGGACGGACGCGCACCGACACCGGGTCCTGGCCGGGGGCTCGGAGTCGGTGGGTGGTCCAGGCGGGGGTGCCGCCCAGGCGCCAGCCGGAGGGAAGGGAGAACGGATCGGTCCAGCCGCCGGGGTCGGCGGCCGGGGTGAGCGCCAGGTGCCGGGCGAGTGCGGCCGCGTAGTAGAGGAGGTGAACGGGTGGCGGCGGTTGGGTCGCCGGGGTTGCGGTTCCGTTCGCGGAGTCCGCAGTGTCCGCAGGGCTCGCGGAGTCGGCGGCGCCTGCGGAGTCGGCAGAGCCGGCGGCGTCCAGGGTCCCGGCCGTGGCAGCCGCGTTCGACGGGGAGTACGGCGTCGCGAGCAGGGCCGGCTGCTGCTGGGCCGTCTGCTCCACCAGGCCGGTGTCCAGCCGTCCGGCGACGACCTCGGGGTGGGCGAGCAGTCGGCGCAGGAAGCCGGTGTTGGTGGTGACACCCAGGATCCGGGTGTCGGCCAGCGCGGCGCGCAGCCGGCGCAGCGCGGTCGGGCGGTCGGGCCCGTACGCGATGACCTTGGCGAGCATGGGGTCGTAGGCGCTGGTGACGACGGTTCCGGGGGCGACACCGGAGTCGACGCGGATGCCTTCGCCCCGGGGCTCGTCCAGGGCGAGGATGCGGCCGCCGGTGGGCAGGAAGTCGCGTTCCGGGTCCTCGGCGCAGATGCGGGCCTCGATGGCGTGGCCCAGGAAGGAGATGTCGGACTGGGAGAAGGTGAGCGGTTCGCCGGCGGCGACGCGCAACTGCCACTCGACCAGGTCGAGTCGGGCTGAGTCCGGGCCGACGGCGACGGCGAGTTCGGTGACGGGGTGTTCCACCTGGAGACGGGTGTTCATCTCCATGAAGAAGAAGTCCCGCACCCCCTCGGCGGCGGAGGCGGGGGCGTCCGGGTCGATGCCGGGAACGATGAACTCCACGGTGCCGGCCCCGGTGTAGCCGCAGGACTCCGCGGCGCGGACGGCCGCGGCGCCCATCGCGGCGCGGGTCTCGGCATTGAGGAGAACGGAGGGAGCCTCTTCGATCAACTTCTGGTGACGGCGCTGCAGACTGCACTCGCGCTCGCCGAGGTGGACGGTGGTGCCGTGGGCGTCGGCCAGCACCTGCACCTCGATGTGGCGCGGCCGGTCGATCCAGCGTTCCAGCAGCAGCGTGTCGTCGCCGAAGGCGGTGCGGGCGACGCGGCGGGCTGCGGCGATCTCGGTGGGCAGGTCGGCGCGGTCCCGCACCAGGCGCATGCCCTTGCCGCCGCCGCCGGCCGAGGGCTTGAGCAGCACCGGGTAGCCGATCTCGTCGGCGGCGGCGACGAGGTCCTCATCGGTGGGCGCGGTGGCCTGGCTGCCGGGGACCACCGGGACGCCGGCGGCCCGTACGGCCTCCTTGGCGTTGATCTTGTCACCCATCAGCTCGACGGCACCGGGAGGTGGTCCGATGAAGACGAGGCCCGCGTCGGCGCAGGCGCGGGCGAAGCCGGGGTTCTCGGCGAGGAAGCCGTAGCCGGGGTGGACGGCCTGGGCGCCGGTGCGGCGGGCGGCGGCGAGGATCCGGTCGGTGCGCAGATAGGTCTCGGCGGCCGAGCTGTCGCTGCGGTCGGCCGGCCCGAGGCGGACCGCGACGTCGGCCTCGCGGACGTGCGGGGCGTCCGCGTCCGCGTCGCTGAACACGGCGACCGAGCGGACGCCCAGCCGCCGCAGGGTGCGGATCACCCGCAGGGCGATCTCGCCGCGGTTGGCGACCAGAACTGTGTCGAACATGGGAGGCGTTCCTCCGGGTCGAGGGGAGCCGTACGAAGGAGGTGGCGGTGGGCGGTCGGGGCGCCGACCCGCAATGGGGGCCGGCGCCGCGGGAGTCGCACCCAAAAGAGCGGGGTCACATCAAGCGAGGACAGATCAGGGGGTCCATCATGAGGGTCACACCACGGAGAGCGCGGCGCGAGGCACCGCCTCGCGACGGCCGCACAGGAGGCGTCACATGCGGAAGACGCCGTACGGCGCGGGCGGCGCCAGTGGGGCGTTGGCGCAGGCGGTGAGGGCGAGGCCGACGACGGTGCGGGTGTCCATCGGGTCGATCACACCGTCGTCCCAAAGCCGGGCGGTGGCGTAGTAGGCGTTGCCCTGCCGCTCGTACTGCTCGCGGACAGGCCGCTTGAACTCCTCCTCCGTCTCGGCCGGCCACTCCTCGCCGTGCGCCTCCAGCTGGTCGCGGCGGACGGTGGCGAGGACGGAGGCCGCCTGCTCGCCGCCCATCACGGAGATCTTGGCGCCCGGCCACATCCACAGGAAGCGAGGTGAGTAGGCCCTGCCGCACATCGAATAGTTGCCGGCCCCGTACGAGCCGCCGATCACCACGGTCAGCTTCGGGACGCGGGTGCAGGCCACGGCGTTGACCATCTTGGCGCCGTGCTTGGCGATGCCGCCCGCCTCGTACTGCCGGCCGACCATGAACCCGGTGATGTTCTGCAGGAAGAGGAGGGGGATGCCGCGCTGGTCGCACAACTCGATGAAGTGGGCGCCCTTGAGGGCCGACTCGGAGAACAGCACGCCGTTGTTGGCGACGATGCCGACGGGGTGGCCGTGGATCCGGGCGAAGCCGGTGACGAGGGTCGCGCCGTACTCGGCCTTGAACTCGGCGAAGCGGCTGCCGTCGACCAGTCGAGCGATCACCTCGCGCACGTCGTAAGGCGTGCGCGGGTCGACCGGGACGGCCCCGTACAGGCCGGCCGGGTCGACGGCCGGCGGCTCGACCGGGGCGAGCGGCCACGGCTTCGCCGCGCGCGGCCCGAGCCCGGACACGATGGTGCGGACGATGGAGAGCGCGTGGGTGTCGTCCTCGGCCAGGTGGTCCGTCACGCCCGAGGTGCGGGAGTGGAGGTCGCCGCCGCCCAGCTCCTCGGCCGTGACCACCTCGCCGGTGGCGGCCTTCACCAGCGGCGGCCCGCCCAGGAAGATCGTGCCCTGGTTGCGGACGATCACGGCCTGGTCGCTCATCGCCGGGACGTACGCGCCGCCTGCGGTGCACGAGCCGAGCACGGCCGCGATCTGCGGGATGCCCGCCGCGGACAGCCGGGCCTGGTTGTAGAAGATCCGGCCGAAGTGGTCGCGGTCCGGGAACACCTCGTCCTGCATGGGGAGGAAGGCGCCGCCGGAATCGACCAGGTAGACGCAGGGCAGCCGGTTCTCCAGCGCGACCTCCTGGGCGCGCAGGTGCTTCTTGACCGTCATCGGGTAGTAGGTGCCGCCCTTGACGGTGGCGTCGTTGGCGACCACCACCACCTCGCGGCCGGCAACCCGGCCGATGCCGGCGATCACCCCGGCGGCGGGCGCCGCCCCGTCGTACATCCCGTCGGCGGCCAGCGGGGCCAGCTCCAGGAAGGGCGAGGCCGGGTCGAGCAGGGTGTCCACCCGGTCGCGGGGGAGGAGTTTGCCCCGCGACGTGTGCCGGGCGCGGGCCTTGGCGCCGCCGCCGAGGGCCGCCGCGTCGAGCTTGGCGCGCAGTTCGGCGACCAACGCCTGGTGCGCCTCGGTGTTGGCCCGGTAGGCCGCGGAGCCCGGGTCGACGGAGGTGCCGAGCCGGGGAGCCGGGGCGGCGGCTCCCGGCGGTACGGCAGCCGGTGCCGGTGCCGCCGCCGAGCCGTTCGCCGCGTTGAACCGGACGCCGGAGGGGGCGCCGCTGGTTGAGATGACCATTCCCAAGAGCTCCCTTGCCCTCGGCAGCAGGTGAGCGGGTCCGGTGCGGTGCACCGTGCCCGTGTTAATTAACGTTAACTTACGGGCCCAGGTTAACGGCCGATAACCCGACTGTCTACGATGGGCAGCATGCCGAACGTCCCCACAGCCTCCGCGCTCCCACGCCGCGACCAGATCCGCCGGGAGGCCGCCCGACTGTTCGCCGCCCGGGGCTTCCTCGGAGTGGGCGTGGACGAGATCGGCAAGGCCGTCGGCATCAGCGGCCCCGGCCTCTACCGGCACTTCGCCGGCAAGGACGCGATGCTCGCCGATCTGCTGATCGGCATCAGCGAGCGCTTGCTGGAGGAGGGGCGGCGCCGGGCGGGTGGCGGCGACGGTGCTTCCACCGCGCTGGACGCCCTGATCAGCGGGCACGTCGACTTCGCCCTGAACGACCGTGACCTGATCACCCTGCACGACCGCGAGCTGCTCAACCTCAAGGAGGAGGACCGCCGCACCGTCCGGCGGCTGCAGCGCGGCTACGTCGAGCTGTGGGTGGACGTGGTCCGGCAGGCCTACCCGCCGCTCGCCGACCCCGCCGCCGAGCCGGTGGCCCGGGCCGCCGTGCACGCGGTCTTCGGCCTGATCAACTCGACCCCGCACAGCCTCGGCCCCCACCCGGCCCAGGGCGATCGCACCGGCCTCCAGCGCGACGGCATGGCCGCACTGCTGCACACCCTTGCCCACGGCGCCTTCGCAGCGGCCGCCGATTCGGTGGTCGCCGCCGACATGCCCGGGCGGGCCTGACGTCCGAGGGGGCTTAGTGCGCCCGAGCGGGCCTGACGTCCGAGCGGGCCCGGGCGCCCCGGGCCCGGACACCCGAATGGTCGAGCGCTCGCGCGCCCGCGAGCCCTGCCGCACCGCCCACGCGCCCGCCGGTGGGGCCTAAGACCAAAGAACGGCGCCCACTCGCCCGCAGGCCGCTGGGCGGCCGACGGCCCGTCGGTGACCCTGGAGGTGTGGCGGACTCGCGGAGCGCGGTCACCCCGGGTGGGAATCAGCGCAGGCCGCAGACTGTTGCCCAGTCCGCCGGACCGGACGATCCGGGCCGCCTCGGCGTCCGCGCCGACCGCCCCGGCCGCCGGAAATGCCATGGCGACCATCCGACGAAATGGTTAGCATCCCTAAATATGCCTGAGACTCACGGATCCACGGTGGAGCAATCCCCGAGCGGCCCGGTGGCCCCCGAGCCGCTCACGGACACGCTCGTCGAGCAGCAGCCCGAACCGCACCCCGACGCCCAGGCCGCTGCCGACGGCTGGCTGCGCCGACTGGTCGGCTACAGCTGGCGGTCCCGGCGCAGCCTGCTGCTCGCCTTCGGCGCTTCGCTCGTCGGCATGGCGGTCACCGCGCTGGTGCCGTTGGTCACCAAGCTGATCATCGATGACGTCATAGTCGCCCACAGCCGCTCGCTGGTGCCGTGGGCGGTGGTGCTGCTGCTCGCCGCCGTCGTCGTGTTCGGTTGCACCCAGGTCCGCCGCTACTACGGGGGGCAGCTCGCCCTCGACGTCCAGCACGACATGCGCAGCGACCTGTTCCGCTCGCTCGGACGGCTCGACGGCCACCGCCAGGACCGCTTGGACACCGGGCAGGTGGTCGGGCGCGCGACTTCGGACCTCCAGCTGATCAACGGCCTGCTCTCGATGCTGCCGATGATGACCGGCTATCTGCTGATGTTCGTGATGTCGCTGGCCGTGATGCTCTGGCTGTCCCCGCCGCTGACCCTGATCGCCCTGGTCATGGCCCCCGCGCTGTGGTGGATCAGTGTGCTCAGCCGCAAGCGCCTGTTCCCCGCCACCTGGGCCGCCCAGCAGGAGGCGGCCGCCGTCGCGGGCGTGGTGGACGGCGCGATCGGCGGTGTCCGGGTGGTCAAGGGCTTCGGCCAGGAGGCGCAGGAACGGGACAAGCTGGAGCGGGCCTCCCGCAACCTGTTCGCCGCCCGGCTGCGGTCGATTCGCCTCAACGCCCGCTACAACCCGGCGATGCAGGCGATCCCGGCCCTCGCCCAGGTCGCCGTGCTGGCCTTCGGCGGCTGGCTGGCCGTCGAAGGACAGGTCTCGCTCGGCACCTTCGTCGCCTTCTCCACGTACGTCGCCCAGATGACCGGCCCGGTGCGGATGCTGACCATGGTCATCACGGTCGGCCAGCAGGCCCGGGCGGGCGTCGAGCGCGTCCTGCAGTTGATCGACGAGCGCCCGCTGGTCCAGGAGCGCCCGGACGCGCTCACCCTCGACCTCGCACAGGACGTGACCCCGGCCGGAACCCCCACGGGCACCGCCGTCGGCCCGCGGACCCGCGAGGTCGCCCTGGAGTTCGACCAGGTCGAGTTCCGCTACGACCCGGAACACCCGGCCCCCGTCCTGCACGGCCTCAGCCTGACGCTGGCCCCCGGCGAGACCCTCGCCCTGGTCGGCGCTTCCGGCTCCGGCAAGTCGACGGTGGCCCAGCTGGTGCCGCGCTTCTACGACCCGGCCGCAGGCGCCGTCCGTCTCTACGGCCATGACCTGCGCGACCTCACCCTGGACTCGGTCCGTGCGGCGATCGGCATCGTCCCCGAGGAGAGCTTCCTCTTCTCCGAGTCGGTCCGCACCAACATCGCCTACGGCCGGCCGGACGCCACCGACGAGCAGGTCTTCGCCGCCGCGGCCGCCGCCCAGGCCGACGAGTTCGTCCGGGCGCTCCCGGACGGCTACGAGACCAAGGTCGGCGAGCAGGGCCTGACCCTGTCCGGCGGCCAGCGCCAGCGCATCGCCCTGGCCCGGGCCATCCTGACCGACCCGCGGATCCTGCTGCTGGACGACGCCACCTCGGCGGTGGACCCGCAGGTCGAGGCGGAGATCCACGACGCGCTGCGCTCGGTGATGACCGGCCGCACCACCCTGCTGATCGCCCACCGCCGCTCGACCCTCCAGCTCGCCGACCGGATCGCCGTCCTGGACCGCGGCCGACTGCTGGACATCGGGACCCACGAGGAACTCGAAGCCCGATGTCCCCAGTACCGGGCGCTGATCACCGACCCGGAGGCCGGTCGCATCCCCAACCCGGCCTCCCGGCCCCAGCCCGCCGCCGCCGGCCGCACCGGCCAGTCCGGTCACCCCGACCAGTCGGGTCACCTCGACCAGCCCGGCCGCGCCGAGCAGTCCGCCCAGGTCGCTGACGCCGACCACGACCGGCAGGACAACCGGAACGAGCAGCCCGGCCAGAGCAGCCGGGCCGAAGAGCCCCCCGTTCCCGCGCCCGCCGTCACCCCCGCCGTCACCCCCGCCCTCGCCAAGGCGGCCCGCACCGCCGACCCCGACCTGATGGCCAGGGTCGCCGCCCTCCCGCCGGCCTCCGACGCCCCCGGCATCCCCCGCGCCGAGGCCGAGGCCGGCGATCCCGACTTCACCCTCGGCCGCATGCTGCGCCCCTTCCGCGCCCCGCTGGCCCTGGCCTTCCTGTTGGTCGCCCTGGACGCGGGCGCCGGCCTGGTGCTCCCGGTGCTGATCCGGCACGGCATAGACGAGGGCGTCCGCAAGGGCATGATGGCCGGAGTAGCCGTGGCCTCGATCACCGCGCTGGTCGTGGTCCTGTTGGACTGGCTGGTGCAGGGTGCCGAGAACCGGGTCAGCGGCCGCACCGGCGAGCGTGTGCTCTACGCACTCCGGCTCAAGATCTTCGCCCACCTCAACCGGCTCGGCCTGGACTACTACGAGCGCGAGCTGACCGGCCGGATCATGACCCGGATGACCACCGACCTGGACTCGCTGACGTCCTTCCTGCAGACCGGCATGGTCACCGCCGTGGTCAGCCTGCTGACCTTCGCCGGGATCTTCGCCGCCCTGCTGATCATCGACGCCGGCCTGGCCCTGGTGGTCTTCGCCGTGCTGCCGCTGCTGGTGATCGCGACGCTGGTGTTCCGCAAGAAGTCCCGGGACCAGTACGAGCGCTCCCGCGACCTGATCAGCACGGTCAACGCCGACCTGCAGGAGAACGTGGCCGGCATGCGGATCGTCCAGGCGTTCCGCCGCCTGGACACCAACACCGACCGCTTCGTGGCCCGCGGCATCGCCTACCGGGAGGCGCGGGTCCGCGCGCAGCTCTACATCTCGCTCTACTTCCCCTTCGTCCAGTTCCTCTCCAGCGTGGCCGCCGCCCTGGTGCTGATCGTCGGCGCCGCCCGGGTCGACGCCGGGACGCTGACGGTCGGCGCGCTGGTCGCGTACCTGCTCTACATCGACCTGTTCTTCGCCCCGGTCAACCAGTTGTCGCAGGTGTTCGACGGCTACCAGCAGGCCTCGGTGGGCCTCGGCCGGATCCGCGAGCTGCTGCGCACCCCGACCACCACCGCCGAGCAGGCCGATCCGGTCCCGGTGCCGAAGGGGCTGCGGGGCGAGATCGACTTCGAGGGCGTCGGCTTCGCCTACAACGGCGGCGCGGACGGTGCCCCGGAGGTGCTGAGCGGCGTCGACCTGCACATTCCCGCCGGTCAGACGGTGGCGCTGGTCGGCGAGACCGGCGCGGGGAAGTCGACGCTGGTGAAGCTGGTCGCCCGGTTCTACGACGCGACGGCCGGCACCGTCCGGGTCGACGGCGTGGACCTTACCCGGTACGACCTGGCCCAGTACCGTCACCGCTTGGGCGTGGTGCCGCAGGAGGCGTACCTGTTCGCGGGCACGGTCCGCGAGGCGATCGCGTACGGCCGGCCGGACGCCTCGGCGGCCGAGGTCGAGGCGGCGGCCCGGGCGGTCGGCGCACACGACATGATCGTCCGGCTGCCCGGCGGTTACGACCACGAGGTCGCAGGGCGGGGGCGCAACCTGTCAGCGGGCCAGCGCCAGCTGATCGCCCTGGCCCGGGCGGAACTGGTCGACCCCGACATCCTGCTGCTGGACGAGGCCACCGCGGCCCTCGACCTGGCCACCGAAGCGGCGGTCAACCAGGCCGCCGACCGCCTCAGCGGCGGCCGTACCACGCTGGTCATCGCGCACCGCCTGACCACCGCCGAGCGTGCCGACCGCGTGGTCGTGCTGGACCACGGCCGGGTGGTCGAGGACGGCACCCACACCGAACTGCTCGCCCGCGGCGGCGCGTACGCCCGACTGTGGCAGGCGTTCATCGCGGACGGTCACCCGGCGGCCGAGGCGGTAACCGCCGGGTAGACGGTCAGGATTCCGGGGGCCGGCCGACGTTGCCGGGCCCCCGGAATCCCACAACCCGGCCGAGAAGGCCCACGGCCGTCAGACGTCCGCGCCGCCGCAGCGGCCTCAGGCAGTGATCAGCGAAGTCAGCAGCCCCGCGGCGTCGATCCCGCGCGGCAGGTCGCTGACCTGCCCGTCCCCGACCTCGACCACCCGCCAGCCGGAGCCGTCGGCCCGGCTGGCGAGGTCGGTGGTGACGAAGCGGCAGCCGAGCCGGCGCACCAACGCGGGGACACCGGTCAGGTCCGGCTCGACCCGCAGGCGCGGGTTGTCCGGGTGCGGCCCGACCAGGATCGGTCGCCCGTCCAGCCACCACACCCGGGCCTCCACAGCTCGCCGGTCCGCACCGTCCGACTCGCCGTCCGCGCGCTCGAACTCCTCGTACCGCCGCAGCACCACCCCGCCGGCCAGGAACTCGCCCTGCAGCTCGACGAACCGCCCGACCACCCGCCCGACCGCCGCCAGGTCGGCCAATTCCGGTACGTAGCAGGCCTCGAGCCATTCGTGCTTGCGCGACTTCACGTAGTCCTTGACGATCGCGGGCCCGCTCCCGCCGAGCCGGGCCACGGCCG
Source organism: Kitasatospora sp. NPDC029312 (assembly GCF_055569215.1). Taxonomy (NCBI): domain Bacteria; kingdom Bacillati; phylum Actinomycetota; class Actinomycetes; order Kitasatosporales; family Streptomycetaceae; genus Kitasatospora; species Kitasatospora sp. NPDC029312. The sequence continues at coordinate 215,770 of NZ_JBVHXY010000007.1, forward strand.
CCGCCAGTTCCGCCGGCCCGGGTGCCGCCGCCCCGGCGGACGGGATCCACACGCTGGACGGCGTGGCCCCCTCGAACGCGGCGTACCAGCCGGGCAGTTCGTGCGCGGCCGCGTAACCGGGCGCGCTGGTCAGCGGATTGCCGCCGCGGGCGGTGAGCGCCGCGGCGAACTCGGCGTAACGGGCGGAGGGGAGCATCCAACCCCGGTACCAGAGCGGGCCGCTGCCGCGGGGCACCCGGCGGACCGCCTCCTCGGCGTGCCCCGCGAGCAGCGCGTCGTGGTCCACCAGGTGGTGTTCGCCGCCCAACTCCTGCAACACCCTGGCCTCCCAGGCGAAGTGCGGGTCCGGCCGGCCCGGGTGGAGCGGATCGGAGGGGAAGATGATCGAGGGTACGGGCATGGCGGCCAGAGTACGGCCGAGAACCGGCCGCGTGCCCCTCGCGCGAAGAAGCGAGTCGGGCAGGGCCAAGACACGCACCCTCGGCGCGGTTCAGCCGTTCAGCCGTTCAGCCGTTCAGTGGTTCACAATTCGGCTGATCACCGGTTCGAGCAAGTGGCCGGATCGTGAATCCGCTCGACGCCCCGGCCGGGCGCTGCCAGAGTGTCCCGGTGCGAAATCTGCTGAGATCCCGCAAGCGCGTTCCCCGGCAGGCCGCCCGGACGGTGGTCCTGGACGGGAACGGCTCGGTGTTCCTGCTCCGCTCGGACAACGACGAGGTCGGTGTGCACTGGACCATGCCCGGGGGAGGGGTGGAGCAGGGCGAGAGTCCGTTGGCCGGCGCCCGGCGCGAGCTGTGGGAGGAGACCGGTTGGACCGACCTCGAACCCGGCCCGCTGCTCTGCACCTGGGAGCACGACTTCACCTGGCACGGCACCCCGGTTCGCCAGCACGAGCACATCTACCTCACCAACGGACCGCACCGCGGTCCGGTCGGTGACGTGAGCGCGGTGCACGCCGAGGACCGGATCCTCGACTGGCGCTGGTGGACTCCGGCCGACCTCGCCGACGAGAACGCCGACGCGCTCTGGCCGCCCCGGCTCCCGGACTTGCTGGAGGCGGTCCGGGCCGGCTGGTCGGTCGACGGGCGTCCTCCGGTGCCCGTCGACCTCGGCTACATCCCGAACGCCCCGACTGCCCGCTGACCCGACGCGCTGACCCGACCCACCGGACCGACGCTGCTACCCGTGCCCGCCGCGCCGCCGCCCCCGCCCGCCGGCCGGACCGGCCGTCCAGCCGTGCAGGTCCAGCTCCCGGTCGTGGAGTGCCCAGGGGTTCATCATCACCGTCAGCCGGGCGTGGGGCAGTTGCTCGACGGTGAGCCCGGTCTCGGTGAGCAGTTGCTCGGTCGACACCGAGACGGCGATGGCGGGACGCCAGGAGGGCAGCACCACCAGGCTGGTGCCCCGTCCGACCCGGATCGGCTCCGCGGTCGTCCGGACCGGCGTCCGCTCCTCCGAGCGGCCGACGGCTTCGGGCTCGCTCGGGCTGCCGCCGATCAGGACGCCGAGCGGCGGTTCGGCCCGGGCCACTTCGGCCCCCGCCTCCGGCCCACCGCGGAGTACGGCTGAAGCGCCCGTCGAAGCCCCCGACCAGGCCGCCTCCGACGAGGCCACGAAGACGGGTGCCGCTCGCTCGGCCGGGGCGGTGTGGTCAGCCGCCGGTCCCGCTACGCCGGTCGCCGCACCTGACCGTCCCGACTCCTGCGGCTCGACTCCCACCAGGCCGGTCGCGGCCGTCTCCCGTGCGGCCGCCTCCTGCCCGGTCCGGCCGGCCTGCGGGTGCATCCGGCGCAGCCGGCGCGAGGGAGCCGGCCGCCGGAAGCCGAAGCTCCGCAACTCGGCCCGCGCTGAACGCGGCGCCGGAGCACTCCAGTTGGCGTCGGGCACGGTGGGCTGCGACAGCCGGACGAATCCCGGATCGGTCTCGATGACCGGAACGTCCTCCCCATCGCGGTCGTGCCCGGGCTGTTCGCCGAGCAGCGTCCGCACCTCCTCGACCGGCCGTCGACAAGCGGCCGCCAGTTCGGCCAGCGAGCGTCCCTCGGCGCGCGCGGCCCGAAGCCGGTCAGCGAACGCGGCCCGCAGTCGCGCCGCCGTCGGATCGCCCTCCGCCGCAGCCGGATTCCGTTCCGGACTCACCGCCGGATCCCGCTCCGGACTCACGACCGGGGCCGGGGCCGGACCGGCGGCCGCGACGAGGCAGGCCTCCGAGTCCTCCTTGGTCCGTGGTTGCGGCACCGAGTCGTGGCGGCAGGGGCGGCCCTGCCGGGCCCCGCCGGACGCGGTCGCGCCGCCTTCGGCCGCCGTGGCGATCGAGCAGCCCGGCACGGAAACCGCGCCCGGTCCGCAGGTTGAGGCCGGGATGTCGGTGACATCCGTGGCTTCCCCAACGGCTGCGACGGCCGCGACGTTCACGGCGGGCGGTGCGGCGGCCGTCGGTGAGGAGTCGGCGCCGTCCGAGGGCGGGCCGGGCAGGGACGGGTCGGTGGCGGCGGGATGGAGCGAGGTCATCGGCGGGCCCTTCGGCGGACGGTCCCGACGATCCTCCCGCACCGCGCGACCAGCTCCAAGCGTCGTTCCCGGGCGTGTACGCGCGACCACAGCGGGGCCGTCTCCGCTTCCTACCGCTCGTGTCGGCTCAACTGCCCCTGGCGGCGGAGCCCTTGAGTTCAGTACCGGGATTCCGGCCGAGCCGACTCGCGGCCGTCGCCTGCGCTCACCGGCAAAAGCCGGTACCAGCGGGGGCAGTGCCCGCTATCGTTGGGCCCATGAAGCGCTTCTCGGGCCTGTGCTGGTGGCCGTCCTAGGACGGCCATCCCACTCGCTTGACCAGGGCCGTCCGGGATGGACGGCCCTGCTGCGTTTCTTCCGCAGGACGGGCCCCTCGCCCCGGACGGCCGCCACCACCGCCCTACCGAGGGAGAACCCCGATGACCGTCGCCCCCGCCCGCGCCGTCATGTCCGACCCGACCGCCCACCGCGTGCTCACCGGTGACCGCCCCACCGGCCCGCTCCACCTCGGCCACTACTTCGGCACCCTGCGGAACCGCGTCCGCCTCCAGAACCAGGGCGTCGAGATGTTCATCCTGGTCGCCGACTACCAGGTCATCACCGACCGGGACCTCGCCGACCGGCTCGCCGAGCACACCGAGAACCTCGTCCTCGACTACCTCGCGGCGGGCCTCGACCCCGAGCGCGCCACGATCTTCGCGCACAGCGCGGTCCCCGCCCTCAACCAGCTGCTGCTGCCCTTCCTCAGCCTGGTCAGCGTCGCCGAACTCAGCCGCAACCCCACCGTCAAGGACGAGATCGCCCACTCCAGCCAGGCCGCCGTCAATGGACTGATGTTCACCTACCCCGTGCACCAGGCCGCCGACATCCTGTTCTGCAAGGCCGACCTCGTACCGGTCGGCCAGGACCAGCTGCCCCACCTCGAGGTCGCCCGCACCGTCGCCCGCCGTTTCAACGAGCGCTACCCGCACGCCGACGGCAGCGCCGTCTTCCCCCGCCCAGAGGCTCTCCTCTCCGAAGCCCCGATGCTGCTCGGCACCGACGGCGGCAAGATGAGCAAGAGCCGAGGCAACGCCATCCCGCTCGGCGCCACCGAGGACGAGACCGCCCGGATCGTCCGCGGCGCCAGGACCGACGCCGATCGCCGCATCGGCTACGACCCGGTGAACCGTCCCGCCGTGTCCGGCCTGCTCCTGCTCGCCGCGCTCTGCCAGGACCGCACCCCCGAAACGATCGCCGAGGAGATCGGCGACGGCGGCGCCGCCGCGCTCAAGCGCGCGGTCACCGAGTCCGTCAACGAGCACTTCCGCCCCTTGCGCGCCCGACGCGCCGAACTCGCCGCCGACCGGGGCCACCTGCGGCAGGTCCTGCGCGACGGCGCCGAGCGGGCCAACACCGTCGCCGACGCCACCCTCGCCGAGGTACGGGAGGTGATGGGAGCGGTCTGAAGAGTCTCCGGCCGAGCCGAAGCACCGCCCAGGCTGCCTGAAGCGCCATCAGGCCGCCCACGCCACGGACATCGGCCGGTTGACGCAGGGGCATATCGTCACCGGGCGGCCCCGGCCACGCCTCGAGGCCGCCCACCGCCCCTCCTCGCCCGAAAGGCCCGGCCCATGGACCAGAACCCGACCTCGCCCGGCCAGGGACTGACCCGCCCGCCTCATCTGCGCCCCGGCGACCACATCGCCGTCGTCGCCCCCAGCGGCCCGATCGACCCCCAGCGCCTCACCGCAGGCTGCGCGATCCTCCGCTCCTGGGGCCTGCGCGTCACCGTCGGTCCGCACGTCCTGGACACTCACCCCACCCTCGGGTACCTCGCCGGCACCGACGCCGACCGCGCCGCCGACCTCCGGAACGCCTGGCTGGACCCCACCGTCGACGCCGTCATCTGCGCCCGCGGCGGCTACGGCGTCCACCGCATCGTCGAACTGCTCGACTGGACCGCGATGCGCGCGGCCCGGCCCAAGCCCTTCATCGGCTTCAGCGACGTCAGCTCCTTGCACGAGGCCTTCGCCCAGCGTCTCGGCCTCGCTACCCTCTACGGACCGCTGGCCTCCAGCGCCTCCTTCGTGAACGACGGCCCCACCGCCGAACACCTCCGCCGGACCCTCTTCGATCCCGCCGCCGCCACCGTCCTCACCTCACCCACCGCCACCGCGCTCGTCCCCGGCCGCGCCCGCGGCGTCACCGCCGGCGGGTGCGTCCACGTGCTCGCCGCCGAGCGCGGCACACCCGCCGCCCGCCCCTCGTACACGGGCGGCATCCTGATCCTCGAGGACGTGAACGAGCACCCGTACCAGCTCGACCGGCTGCTCACCCAGTTCCTGCGCTCGGGCGCCCTCGACGGCGTGGCCGGGATAGCCCTCGGCTCCTGGGAGGGCTGCGGACGGCCCGAACGCGTCCGGGACGTCATGCTCGACCGCCTCGGCGGCCTCGGCGTTCCCGTCCTCTGGGAACTCGGCTTCGGGCACTGCCCGTCCTCTCTCACCGTGCCGCTCGGCGTCCCGGCCCTGCTCGATGCCGATGCCGGCACCCTCACCTTGGAATCCCCCGCCCTCACCTGAGCCGCCCGTCCTCGCTGGCTCCGACTCGTCGGCTCCCTCCGCAGGGCCCGGTCCTCAGCGGTTCTCCGAAGCCCGGAACGAGCGAGTGACGAGTGAGTAGGGTGCGGCCATGAACGAGGACCGCCTCACCGCTCTCGCCCTCGGATTCCTCCGGGGCCCGGGCAGCAACGCCCGTACGATCCTCGGACTTGCCGGCCCGCCCGGCGCCGGCAAGTCCACCCTGGCCCGCCACCTGGTCACCGAGGTCGAACGCGTCGAAGGTCCCGGCACCGCCGCCTACGTCCCGTTGGACGGCTTCCACCTCTCCGCCGCCCAGCTCGACCGCGTCGGCCTGGCCCACCGCAAGGGTGCTCCGGCCACCTTCGACGCCCACGGCTACGTCGCCCTGCTGCGCCGGATCGCCGCCGACCGCTTCCAGGACATCTACGTCCCCGACTTCGACCGCACCCTGGACGAGCCGGTCGCCGCCCGCCACGTCGTCCGTCCGCACACCCGCCTGGTCATCACCGAGGGCAACTACCTCGCCTCCGCCGACACCCCCTGGCCGGACGCCCGCCGACTGCTGCGCGAACTCTGGTACGTCCATGCCGATGACGCCGTCCGCGAGGAACGGTTGTTGCGCCGCCACCTCGACGGCGGCCGTGACGAGGCCACCGCACGCCGATGGGTCGACGGGAACGACCACCCGAACGGTGAGTACGTGAAGGCAGGCCGGGCGGTCTGCACCCGGACGGTCCCCGGGAGCGGTTTGCGCGAAGCGCCCCAGAGGGGTAGTGTTTCCTAGTCGCTCGGCAGGGAGCACCGGACACGCGTCCGCGCGGACGGTCCCGGGGCGGCCAATCCTCTGAAACACCACTTCCGGTTCGTGCCGGTCGTTTCGCTTTGCGCGGTGCGGCTCGGTGCTTATTCGGCGTGTTCGTTTTATCGGATTGCGGCCGATTGGCTTTTCGGAGCGGGGATCGGCTAGAGTTTGAAACGTCGGACGGGGCATCAAACCCCGGAAGACGCCAGCGAGTTGGATGAACGAAGCGCCGGAAACGGAGCGGAAAACATCTGATAAGCTGGGAACACGAAAGAACGAAGCGCCCGGAGGG